>CAMTYI010000022.1:0-23203 GCA_947085925.1 uncultured Gammaproteobacteria bacterium | reverse complement strand
ACTGGAGTTCAGACGTGTGCTCTTCCGATCTTGAGTGTATCCACGGTGTAGGACGGCCCGGCGCGACGCAGTTCGCGGTCGTCGACCTTCAAATCTGGCTCACCCTGAATCGCCGCTTCCAGCATGGCGAGGCGCTGCATGGGGCTGGCTACGGGCGCGGCGCGGTGGGGTGGGACGTGGCAGGGCAGGAGCCGGAGTTCGTCCAGCGCCAGGTCTTCCAGCACCTCCAGCACAGGGCGCAAATGGCCGATGTGGACAGGGTCGAAGGTGCCACCGAAGATACCGATCATGCAGGGATCGGGGGCGAGAGGCCGGGGGTCAGTGAATGAAGGGTGATGCCCGCCCCCCGCCTCCTACTTTCTGACATGCCCATCCCCCAACACAACGAATTTCTGGCTGGTCAACCCTTCCAGCCCTACCGGGCCACGCACATGCAGCTTGTCGTTGCTGATGCCGATCTCGGCGCCAAGGCCGTATTCGAAGCCGTCGGCCAGTCGGGTGGAGGCGTTCACCATCACCGAACCGGAATCGACTTCACGCAAAAAGCGCCGCGCGCGGGTGAAATCCTCGGTGACGATGGAGTCGGTGTGGGCCGAGCTGTAGGTCTGAATGTGATCTATCGCCTCGTCCAGACCCGCCACCACGCGGATCGACAAAATCGGCGCAAGGTATTCGGTTTTCCAGTCTTCTTCCGTGGCAACCTTGCTGTCCGGCAGGATGTCACGGGTACGCGCGCAACCGCGCAGCTCGACACCCGTCTCACGATACATACGTCCCAATTCCGGCAATACACGCCCGGCGATGGCTTCGGCCACCAGCAATGTTTCCATGGTATTGCAGGTGCCGTAACGCTGGGTCTTGGCATTGTAGGCGACCTTGATGGCCTTGTCGTAATCTGCCTTGTCGTCGATGTAGACGTGGCAAATGCCATCCAGGTGTTTGATCACTGGCACCTTTGCCTCGGCGGAGATGCGCTCGATCAGGCCTTTGCCGCCGCGCGGCACGATCACGTCCACATATTCCTTCATGCGAATCAACTCGCCCACTGCGGCGCGGTCGGTGGTGTCGATCACCTGCACGGCGTCGGCGGGCAACCCGGCGCGGCTCAAACCAACCTGAATGCAGGTGGCGATAGCTTTGTTGGAATGGATGGCCTCCGAACCGCCGCGCAGGATGGCGGCGTTGCCGGACTTCAGGCACAATCCGGCGGAATCGGCGGTGACGTTGGGGCGCGACTCGTAGATGATGCCAATTACGCCCAGCGGCACGCGCATATGCCCCACCTGGATACCGGAAGGCTGGTACTTGAGGCCGTTGATCTCGCCAACGGGATCCGCCAGCGCGGCGATCTGGCGCAACCCTTCGGCCATCAAGGCGATGCGCGGTTCGTTGAGCGTCAGCCGGTCGAGCATCGCGGCGTCCAGACCGCTTTCCTTGCCGGCCTGTAAATCCTTGGCGTTGGCTGCGACCAGGGAAGCGGCGCTTTCTTGTAGCGCGTCGGCGATAGCCTGCAAGGCGGCGTTCTTAGCGCCGGTCTCCGCTCGCCCCAGCGCGCGTGCCGCCGCCTTGGCGCGCAGCCCTACGCTTTGCATGTATTCTTTGATGTCTGTCATGTAAGCCACCTCGTGTTGTGGTCAGGATATATTCATACCGCCTGCGCCTTGCAAAATCGCACACCGGCCATTGATAACGTCAATTCTAACAACTCATCCCACGCATTGCCCACCGCCGCACCCTTGATGACGCGGTCGATGCGCGAGGCAGTGCGCAGCAATGCTTGCCACCGTGCCACTTTGTGGCGTTGCAGGCCTTGTCTGAGCAAGGGCTTGCGCGCATCCCACACCCTGTGCGCCGCCATTGCCTGATCCATGGAGACGCCTGTTTGCACCTCATGTGCCATTCCTGCCAGCCCACGAATCTCGCGCACCAGCGCCCACAACACCAGCACTGGATCGATACCCTCGCTGCGCAGGCCGGTGAGGATGCGCGTGGCGCGTGTTGCGTCTCCAGCCAGCGCCGCATCCACCAGATCATAGACATCAAAACGCGCGCTATCGACCACTGCGTCGGTCACGGCAGCGTCGTCGATGCGCCCGGCGCCGTGCAACAGAAACAGCTTTTCGATTTCCTGCGCGGCGGCCAGCAGATTGCCTTCCACCCGCTCCGCCAACGCCGCCACGGCGTCAGCGCTGGGTTCCATGCCCTTGCCGCGCATGCGCTGGGCGATCCAGCCGGGCAATTGCCGCCCCTCCACCGGCCACACCTGGATGACAATGCCGCTCCTGTCCAACGCACCGCACCATTTGCTGGTCAGCACCGCCTTGTCGAGCTTGCCGGCGGTGACCAGCAGCACGGCATCATCAGCGGGACGTTCCGCGTATTCGATCAGCGCCTTGCTACCCGCATCCCCCGGCTTGCCGCCGGGCATGCGCAGCTCAATAATGCGCCGCTCACTGAACAGAGACAAGCTGTTGGCTGCAGCGCGCAGAACACCCCAGTCAAAGCCCGTTTCGACATACATCACCTCGCGTCCGCCATAACCCAGCTCACGGGCACGGGCGCGGATCACATCGCACGCCTCGCCCACTTGCAGCGGCTCATCGCCGCTGATCAAATAGACAGGCATCAGGCCTTTGGCGAGATGGGATTTGAGCTGGTCGAGTTTGAGTTTCATTTTATCGTGGCTCTACTTCTCCGCCGCCTTACCTATAGCGCTTAAGCGCCGCAATATTCCCTGTATCACGTCGCGGCGCATGTCGCGGTAAAGCAGGTCTTCCTCCGCGCCCTTGGCCAGCACATCGGCCTGGCTGAAGGAGACGGCGCGTTCCAGCCCCACGGTTTGCGCGGCTTGCAGTGGCTTACCCGCCTGGTCATTAACGTCGAAGGTAACTGCGTAGTGCAGTTCAAACTCGCTCGCCGCACCTGCCACTCCCACCGATAGAACGCGGCGGCTCTTGTCTTCGTTGAACACGGTCAGAATCGCTTGCGCCTGCTCCCGGTCCTCGGTGACTTTCACCCCGGCACCATTCAGCGCGCGGCGCAGCTCGGACAACAGTACCCCGCTGGCATTCGCGCCCTGCACATACGTCACCGGCAAGGGCACACTGACACCCGCGCTACCGCGCAACCTGAAGCCGCAGCCGTTCAGAGCCAGTAATGTGCAACCCACCATCAGCGCAACAAGCAAAAATCGTATTCTCATCGCACACTCTTATTCATTGATGTTACGCAGCGTCCACGAAAAACACGAAAAAGCTTCATCATTCGTGAACCCACATCCCATCTTTTCCGAAAATCACCGAGCCGTTAAAGCCTGTTATGAATCCACCGAAGAACACCCAACGCATGATGAAATCAGGCGTTAATGGTGATAGCGCTGGTGCGAGGTGAGTGAATACCAATTTTTTCACCTTCGCCTGCCGCGCCACATCGACCGCTTCACTCGCTGAAGTGTGACTGGATTGCGCATCGTGTGCCATCTCGGCGAAGCGACGATGCCCGGTTTTGCGCAGGTAATTAGCGCCACGATCCACCAAGTGCTTGGCGACAACCTCGTGTATCAGAACGTCCGCGTTGGATGCGTGTTTTATAAGGTTTTCAGATTTGGATGTGTCTCCGCTGATCACCAGTACTTTCCCTCGGAATTCAAAACGATATCCATATGCGGGGACAGTCGGATCATGATTCACAGCGAATGCAATCACTCTCAGCCCGTTCTTTTCGAGAACCACCGTGGCTCCGTCTGCAGTGGGCAACTTCACCGTATGTGCCCGCATGCGCCCAGCCTCTGGAGGCATATTTTCCGGCCCGTATTCGGTTGTGCGGTATCCCCTGTCGAGAGCGTAGGCAGCATCGAAACCTGCTACTACTTGCTCAACTCCTTCGGGGCCGTAAACATCCAGCATTCCGCGCCGACCCCTCATCCAGCTTTGGGTCACGTCTTCACCCAGTTCTGCAATGTGATCGGAGTGAAAATGCGTGAGCAGAATGGCCGAAAGCCGACTCACGGGAAGCTGCTCGTCCGCGATATTCGCCCAAGACCCCTGCCCTGCATCCACCAAAATGAATTGACCGCCTGCGAGAACCGCTGTGCATGCACCCGCTCGCCCCTTAACCGAGAAAGGGATTCCGGTTCCGCAGAGAAAGGCGTGTAGGCCTCCGTCTTCGAGGAACTCAACTCGTTTTTCCTTGATGGCACGTTCTGCTCCCATCTCGATGATGCTGTTGGTACATCCGCTGACGGCGGCCATCATAAAAATCAGAACGGCCCGGAATCTGAGTGAAAAATAGCCTGGTCGCGAAAGATTGTCTCCCTTCGCCCTGAGCAAAAAACGCGCGATGTGTGACTCCAAGCGCTCGATACCCAACGTCAGTTACTCATAAAACACGCCAAATGATACAATTCCCGTATTACTCAACATTACGCACGCCCCAATAATACTTGACTAAATTAGTCGGTTTTATTAGCATGATAGCTGACTGCTTTGGCAGGACATATGCCACTTTTTTGCCTTTGCCACTAAAGTCAAGCAGATCTTGTTGTAATATAGAGCATTTCCACGCATTCTCAAAATCGGTGTGTTGTACCCATGGTCAATCGAGAGCGCCCATGCTGCCTGCGGCCAATTCATCCATCACTCGGAATTAACGGGAATATTGTCGCCCATTGCCCCCCCACGGGGATTTACGGTGATTTGCGGCTGGCTGCATCCTCCGGCGGTTACAATCGACGGATCAGGAGAGAAACATGAGCACAACGCTAGAGGCGTTAATTAACCGGCCTTACGAATACGGCTTTGTCACGGACATTGAGTCCGACGCCATCCCCAAAGGGTTGAGCGAGGATGTAGTCCGGCTGATTTCCAAAAAGAAAAACGAGCCGGACTGGCTGTTGGAGTTCCGTCTCAGTGCTTATCGCCACTGGCTGACGATGACCGAACCCGTCTGGGCGAATGTCGCGCACGCCAAAATTGATTATCAAAACATCATCTACTACTCCGCGCCCAAGCCCAGGAAAAAGCTGGCGAGCATGGACGAGGTCGACCCCGAACTGCTGCGCACCTTCGAGAAGCTCGGCGTACCGATGCACGAGCGGAAAATGCTGGCGAATGTCGCGGTGGATGTGATTTTCGATAGCGTATCGGTGACAACCACGTACAAGGAAAAGCTGGCGGAAGTGGGTATCATTTTCTGCTCGTTTTCCGAAGCGGTGCAGCATCATCCTGAGCTGGTCAAACAGTATCTTGGCAGCGTGGTGCCCAGCGCTGACAACTTCTTTGCGGCGCTAAATTCCGCCGTATTCACCGACGGGTCATTCTGCTACATTCCGAAAAACACCCAGTGTCCGATGGACCTGAGCACCTATTTCCGCATCAACAACGCGGAATCCGGCCAATTTGAGCGCACCTTGATTATCGCCGAGGAAGGCAGCCACGTCAGTTATCTGGAAGGCTGTACCGCTCCGCGCTTCGATACCAATCAACTGCATGCCGCCGTGGTAGAGCTTGTCGTGCTCGACAATGCGGAAATCAAGTATTCCACGGTGCAGAACTGGTACGCCGGAGACGAGAACGGTGTGGGTGGCATTTACAACTTTGTTACCAAGCGTGGCCTGTGCAAGGGCGTCAATTCTAAAATTTCGTGGACGCAGGTGGAAACCGGCTCGGCGATCACCTGGAAATACCCCAGTTGCGTGCTGCTGGGCGACAACTCCATCGGCGAGTTTTATTCCGTGGCCCTGACCAATCATCATCAGCAGGCTGACACCGGCACCAAAATGATCCACATCGGTAAGAACACGCGCAGCCGCATCGTCAGCAAGGGCATTTCTGCGGGCCAATCGAACAATAGCTACCGCGGGTTGGTAAAAGTCGGCGCCAAGGCCGATGGCGCACGCAATTATTCGCAGTGCGACTCCATGCTGATCGGCTCAATGTGCGGCGCTAATACATTCCCCTATATCGAGGTGATGAACAGCACCGCCAAGGTTGAGCACGAGGCATCCACCTCGCGCATTGGCGAGGATCAGATGTTTTATTTCGCAAGCCGTGGCATTGGTGGAGAAGAAGCGGTTTCCATGATCATCAACGGCTTTTGCAAAGAGGTGTTCAACCACCTGCCGATGGAGTTCGCCGTGGAAGCCACCAAGCTGCTCGGTCTTAAACTGGAAGGAAGCGTCGGGTGATTAGCAGCAATAGCAAAGTGATTTTAGAAGTGCGCAACCTGTCGGCCTCTGTCGCAGGAATCGAGATCCTCAAGGGCATCAACCTCACTGTGCGCAGCGGCGAAGTACACGCCATCATGGGGCCGAATGGTTCCGGCAAGAGCACGTTTTCCAAGGTGCTGGCTGGCCACCCCGGCTACACCGTGACGGGTGGCGAGGTGCTGTTTGAGGGACAAAATCTGCTTGATTTGCCACCGGAAGAGCGCGCGCGCAACGGCGTCTTTCTGGCATTCCAGTATCCAATAGAGATACCCGGCGTGAGCAACAGCGCCTTCTTGAGACTGACCTATAACACTCAGCAGGCACATCGCGGCGGCGAAGAGCTCGATCCGCTTGAATTCAATGACTTCATACAAGAGAAATGCAAGATCGTTGAGATGGATCCGAGCTTCCTCGACCGCAGCGTGAACGAAGGTTTTTCCGGCGGCGAGAAGAAGCGCAATGAGATTTTGCAAATGGCGGTGTTGGACCCCAGGCTTGCTATCCTCGATGAAACCGATTCGGGGCTGGATATCGACGCGCTACGTATCGTCGCCAGCGGTGTGAACAAACTGATGACACCGGACAACGCCGTAATCATGGTGACGCACTACCAGCGCCTGCTCAATTACATCACCCCCGACTTTGTTCATGTGATGCGGCGCGGGCGGATCATCAAGACCGGCGGCAAAGAGCTGGCGCTGGAGCTGGAAACGCGTGGCTATGACTGGCTTGATGATGAGCATCAGAGAGCGAGCGATGCACATGGAAGTGCAAGTGCCGCGGGCGCAGGACGCGCAGGAGCGACCCCCGCATGAGCGCGGTGATGAAAGCGCCAGACGTGCGGGACGCGTATCTTGCCAGCCTGGCGCCGGAAGTTAATCTATTGGCCGGTCCCGGACCGGACTGGCTGAATGCACTGCGCGCCGCAGCGGCGGCCTGCGTCAATTCACTGCCATACCCCACGACACACGATGAAGAATGGCGCTTTACGGATTTTGGCCTGCTGCGCAAGACCGTCTTTGCGAGCGCCGCTGATATATCGCCGGAAGTGTCGTTGACGGACATTGCACCCTTCGTTCTTCCCGAATCGGAAAAAAGCCGCTTGGTATTTATCAACGGTAGTTACGCGCCCCATCTTTCGGTCTGCGCTGGGCTACCGCAAGGCGTGGTGATGAGCAATCTGGCGGCGGGTTTGTCTTCACACGATGCCGTTATTCGCGCACATCTGGCGCAACAACTGGACTTTCACAACGAGGCGTTCGCCGCGCTCAACACCAGCCACATCCGCGATGGCGCGCTGGTACTGATCGCAAAGGACACGGTATGCCCCGCGCCCATCCACTTGCTGTTTATTGCTACGGGAGAAACCGCAAGCACGCCGCAAGCCAGCTATCCGCGTTGCCTGATTATTGCCGAAGCCGGTAGCACGTGTGCGCTGATTGAAGATTATGTGTGCCTGAACCAGGGTGTTTATTTTACCGACGCCGTGTGCGAGATCACGCTTGGCGAAAATACCGCCGTCGAACATACCCGCTTGCAGCGGGAGTCTCTCTCCGCCTTCCACATGGCCTATGGCGCAGTGGCCTTGGCGCGCGGCAGCAACTATACGGCGCATAACATCACTTTTGGCGCGCGCATATCCCGCCATGACCTGCGCATTACGCAAAACGGCGAGGCTGCACAATGCACGCTCAACGGTCTGGCGTTGATTGCCGGGCGGCAAGTAGCGGATACGCATACCGTCATGGATCATGCAAAGCCCAACGGCCAGAGCACGCAGCTACACAAATGTATTGCAGATGGCGGCGCGCACGCGGTGTTCAATGGCAAGATTTTTGTGCGCAAAGACGCGCAGCACACCCATGCCGCCCAACAAAGCCGCAACCTGCTGCTGTCCAATAAGGCGCGCATAGATACCAAGCCCCAGCTTGAGATTTTCGCCGATGACGTAAAGTGTGCGCACGGTGCGACCGTCAGCCAGCTTGAGATGGAAGAAATGTTTTACTTGAACAGCCGCGGGCTGAGTCCGCTCACTGCGCGCAACCTGTTGATCTACGCCTTTGCCGAAGAGATTGTGGACAGGATCCCTGTCACATCGCTCGTAAAGCAGCTTAGCAAAACACTCTCAGAACAGATCCTGGAACACACATGAGTAACGCTCTTCACATAAGTGAAAATGCCTTGCCGGGCGACTTTGACGTTGGCCGTGTGCGTGCGGACTTCCCGATTTTGCAGCGCAGCATCCATGGCAAGCCGCTGGTCTATCTTGATAACGCCGCGAGCAGCCAGATGCCGCAGCCGGTGATTGACCGGCTGGTGCATTATCAGACCCACGAGCATGCCAATGTGCATCGTGGCGTGCATACCTTGAGCCAGCTCGCCACCACCGAGTACGAAAACGCCCGCCATAAGGTGATGAACTTTCTCGGGGCTGCGGATGCACGTGAGATCATCTTCGTGCGCGGCGCCACCGAGGGCATTAACCTGGTAATGCACGGCTATGGCCGCGCGTTTCTCAAAGAGGGTGACGAGATCATCCTCTCTGCAATGGAGCATCATGCCAACATCGTACCCTGGCAAATGTTGCGCGACGAAAAAAAGGTTGTGCTGCGCATCATACCCATGGACGACACGGGCGAGCTGCTGCTCGACGAATATGAAAAATTATTCAACGCGCGCACCAAGCTTGTCGCCATTACGCATGTTTCCAATGCGCTGGGCACCATCAATCCGGTGCGCGAGATGATCGCCACTGCACGTCGACACGGCGCGCTGGTATTGCTCGATGGAGCTCAGGCCGCACCGCACATCCCCGTCAACGTACAGGATCTTGATTGCGATTTTTATGTTTTCTCCAGCCACAAGCTGTGTGGCCCGACCGGCGTTGGTATCCTCTATGGCAAGGCCGCGCTCCTGGAAAAGATGCAACCCTATCAGGGCGGCGGCGACATGATCTTGAATGTTACCTTCGAGCGCACCACCTATAACGAGATACCGTACAAATTCGAGGCGGGGACGCCCGCAATTGCTGCGGGCATTGGGCTGGGCAGCGCTATCGACTATATCACCGGCATCGGTCTGGAGCGGATTGCTGCACACGAACATGCGCTATTGAACTATGCCACTGAAGCAGTACGAGACATTAAAGGGTTGCGGATTATCGGCACGGCGCGGCACAAGGCTGCGGTGTTTTCATTCACGTTGGATGATATCCATCCCCACGACATCGGCACGATACTCGATCATCAGGGCATCGCCGTCCGCGCCGGGCATCATTGTGCGCAGCCTGTAATGCAGCGCTTTGGAGTGGCCGCCACGGCACGCGCGTCATTTGCTTTTTACAATACGTTCGAGGAAGTGGATGCACTGGTGGCGGGAATACATACCGTACAAAAGGTGTTTGCCTGATGGATTCGCGCGAGCTCTACCAGGAAATGATTCTGGAACACAACAAAAAGCCGCGCAATTTCGGCGTGATTGCGGAAGCTAACCGCCATGCGGAAGGCCACAACCCGGTGTGTGGCGACCACATCACGCTGCACCTGCACCTTGAAGGCGAACAGATTCAGGGTGTCAGTTTCGAGGGACACAGTTGCGCCATCTGCAAGGCCTCGGCCTCGATGATGACTACCCAGGTCAAAGGCAAAACCGTCGCGGAGGCCGAAACACTGATCCAGGAATTCCGCGACATGGTGACGGGCAAGCTCGACACCAAAACCCAACCCCACCACTTGGGCCGCCTGACGGTGTTAGCCGGCGTAAGCGAGCTGCCATCCCGAGTAAAATGCGCCGTTTTGCCTTGGCATACCTTGCACTCGGCGTTTGTCGCGCAAGAGACCGCATCGACGGAAAAAGAGTTTTGATACCATGCCAAAAATAGCCGATATAGAAAAAACCCCGAACCCGAACGCCATGCGCTTCGTCCTCAAGGAGCCTGTCACCCTGGGTGTCGCGCGCTCGTTCGAAAATGCCGGGCAGGCCGCAAACGATCCACTGGCCAGCGCACTGTTTGCCATACCCCATGTCACCAACGTGTTTTATGTGGACCGCTGGCTGACCGTAACGCAGGATGGCGAGGCCTACTGGGACAAGTTGCTGATGGAGCTGGCGCCGCCGATTCGGTCCGCCGAAGCAGCTACGCCGATTTCCATGGATGCAGATGATATAGCCGCGCACAAAACGCGGGTCGCCCCGGAAGACGAAGAGCGTCTTGCTCATATTACCGCACTGCTGGATGAACGCATCCGCCCCGCCTTGCTGAGCGATGGCGGCGGACTCGAGGTGATGGAGTTTTCAGGGGACAAGCTGGTTATCCGGTATCAAGGTGCGTGTGGCACCTGCCCCAGCTCGCTTTCCGGCACACTCATGGCCATCGAAGGCGTGATACGCACCATCGAGCCGGATATTGAGGTTGTTGCGGTATAAGCAACCTGCTTATTCGTAGGCCAGATTGCGCGTTACTTGCCTGACGGTAATTAAACATCCATCTCTACTTTTGAGAAACACCATGTCTGACTGGATCACCGTCGCCAAAGCGGGCGAAATTGCATCAGGAGCATGCAAGGTTGTCGATGTCGATGGCGTGTTGATTGCCACCTTCAATATCGACGGAGAATACTACGCCATCGAGGACGTATGCACTCACGACGGAGGTCTGCTGACGGGCGGCAAGATTGACTGCGATGTCGTCGTTTGCCCCCGCCACGGCGCGCGTTTTTGCATCAAGACCGGCGAGGCATTGAGCGCCCCCGCCTATGAACCCACGGCTACTTTCCCGGTGCGGGTAGAGGGTGATGAAATACAGGTGCGGGACGACCGCTGGGATTGATTCTTAGCGCTTATGCCGCGCCGCCCTGCTTTTAGCTTTTGCGAGCTGCTCCGGGGTCATGGCGCTGACCAGGTAATCCACTACGGGCTGCGCCGCTTCTACTTTGCCTGCGGCGGCCAGGCTTAGCCACACATAGGCCTCAACATTGTCTATCGGCACGCCCTTGCCCACCGTATAAAGTTTGCCGAGGCGATATTGTGCATCGGCTACCCCATGTTCAGCGGCCTGACGATACCAATGCGCGGCTTGGCTGAAATCCTGTGGCAGGTCCTGCCCTTTCTCATACATCAATCCTTGTTTGTACTGGGCCATGGGGTCTTTCCTGGCTACAGCCTTGCCGGGTAACTCTTCGGCTTGCAGAGAAAACTGGTCAGGAGGGATGCTTTGCTGCTTTGTTTCTCCACGTTCACTGGTGGACTTCTTGCCGTTCTCACTCGTCTTGACCTGCGGCCCGGCAAGCTGTTGCGCAGGATGCGTAGCGTCTTTAGGCTTGGCATCCGACGGTTCAGCGCTGGCTCGTGCATTAGGCAGGGGAGCCGGTGGAGTTTTAGCGCCTGGAGCCACAAGGTTGTTCTGCTTGCCAACGGGCGTGGGGGCGACCATCACCTCAGTCTTGGCTAACGGCTTGGTGACGGGCGGCTTGCGGGAAGTGGCGTCGACATTCTGCTGAGGAGTCTGGATGCCGGGGCGTGCCTTGTCATTGCCAGGCGCAACTCTGGGTGCCTGCTGGTTCGGTGCGGGATTTATATCCGTCAAAGGGCGGGGTGCTGGCACCGCCTTTTCCAAGGACTCGGTAATAGGCAATTTGCGGGAGTCGGCGGGAACATCTTGCTGAGGAGCCTGGGTATCGGCGCGTTCCTGATTATCGTTATACGCAACCTTGGGTGCCTGCCGGTCTGGTGTGGGGCTTATCTCCGTCACAGGACGAGGTGTGGCCTGATTACCTGACGCAATATCAAGCTTATGCTCGGGTTGTGTGGCGATAAGTAATGAAATTTCTTCCTGTTCATCCCCGTTCAGCAACAATATTACCAATACGCCACCAACCAACAGCAACGCCAGTAGCGAGATTACCACCAGATGGCCCTTTGGTTGGGCGGGCACCCGCACTGTTTTATCCATTTCAGGCACAACAGCTTCGGGGGCCGAAACACCGTCCCTATTGGCACCCTGACGCCGGACATTGGCGTGCTTGTAAGCGCTGTCATCCGGAGGCGTAGCAGTGGTTTGCACACCCCGCATGGCAGCCAGACTGGCATCATAAGCCAGACGCTTCATGGGGTCGGAAAGGACGCCATAGGCGAAATTGATCGCCTTGAGAACCTCTTCAGCGTGCGGATCACCCTGATTTTTATCGGGGTGATGACGCTGCACCAAGCTTTTGTAAGCGTTTCTGATAGTCTCGGGACTGGCGTCCGGACTCACTTCAAAAATATCGTAAAGCGTTTTTTTCATTTATTTTATGAAGCCAGTGTCAGGAAATCGACCCCCCGGCCTACGGATTACAATGCTAAGTATGCATTTATTTTATTTATGTCGGTACATTTTAATCACATGCGCCTATGCAGACAGTATACAAGGTATTTATCCTGTCGTTTTACTTTCACAACAGATGAAAGGCAGCAGCAGGGCGTTGTCACAGCTTACCAAGCCTCAGCAACCACTACCCGTTGACCTCAAAGTAAAATTAAGGTCAGGCGCGCCGCCTTTGCAGAAGCTATAGCTGCCCCCGCCGTTATCCCAAACCGTGAAGGAATGAGAGCCTCCACTGGGGGGGTAGGTATACGTCACATTGGTGTTTGCGCCGTTCCCCGAGACCGCCCATGTCCCAACCTGTTTCGTTGGATCAATCTTGTCAGTGGGACCTTTTTTATAATCTTTAAGCACACCGCCCGCATGATGCTCTTCCTGCCAACGATCTCCACCTCGAACCGCACAAACTGTATTGCCGAGCAATAAAGTGGTAAGCGCGCCATTTTTAACTTGTGAGGCGGCAGGAGGAGAACAGGCCGCCATCACCCCTTCGGTTGAAAATACAAACACGACTGCGGATGCAATGATTGTCAGTTTCATGAGTACTTACCCTCGTTTCTGGAGCTAAAATGTAATACACCCCATGAATTTACCATCTTTTTCGATAGTGTGGCGCGGGAAATTTTGATTCCACTGCACACGCCCTAAACCCAACATCACCCCAGCGGCTCGAACAGTGCATTCAAATCATCTGGCGTCAGTTTCGGTCCGCTCTTGGCCGTTTCATCGAACAGGCTGTCGGCCAGTTCTTTTTTGCGCGCCTGCAGGCCCAGGATCTTCTCTTCCACGGTGCCGCTGGTGATGAGTTTATAGACGAATACCGCCTTGTCCTGGCCAATGCGGTGGGCGCGGTCGGTGGCCTGGTTTTCCACGGCGGGGTTCCACCATGGGTCATAGTGGATGACAGTGTCGGCGGCGGTGAGGTTGAGGCCGGTGCCGCCCGCTTTGAGGCTGATGAGAAACAGCGGTACTTCTCCGGCCTGAAAGCGCTGCACCGGTGTGGCGCGGTCGCGGGTGTTGCCGGTGAGTTGTACATAATCGAGTTTGCGTTGTTTCAGTTCTTCCTCGATCAGCGCCAGCATGCCGGTGAATTGCGAAAACAGCAGGATACGGCGGCCTTCTTCCACCATCTCCGGCAGCATCTCCATGAGCAGTTCCAGCTTGGCGGAGTGTTTGACCTTTTTCGCGCTGTCGAGTTTGACGAGGCGCGGGTCGCAGCACACCTGGCGCAGCTTGAGCAGGGCATCGAGAATGATGATCTGGCTGCGTGCCATGCCCTTTTTGTTGATCTCGTCGCGCACCTTGGTGTGCATGGCGAGGCGGATGCTTTCGTAGAGATCGCGCTGCGTGCCCGCCAGCTCTACGTTGCGCAGAATCTCACTCTTGGGTGGTAGCTCCTTCACCACTTCCTGCTTGGTGCGGCGCAGCATGAAGGGGGCGATGCGGCGTCTGAGGATGTCGCGCCGCGTGGCGTCACCGTGTTTTTCGATGGGGGTGCGGAATGACTTGCCAAATTGCTTTTCATTGCCCAGCAGGCCGGGCATCAGGAAGTCGAGCAGCGACCACATCTCACCTAAATGATTTTCCATGGGCGTGCCGGTCAGGCACAGGCGATGGCGGGCCTTGATCTGGCGGACGATCTGGCTGGCCTTGGCCTTGGGGTTTTTGATGACCTGCGCCTCGTCGAGGATGACGAGGTGGTATTCCTGTGCCAGCAGCACCTCCTGGTCGCGTGGCAGTAGCGGGTAGGTGGTCAACACCACGTCGACATCGGCGAGGCGTTCGAAGTGCTGTTTGCGTTCCAGCCCCTGAAGCACCAGCACCTTGAGTGACGGTGCGAAGCGTTCCGCCTCGATGCGCCAGTTGACCATCAGGCTGGTGGGAGCAATCACCAGACTGGGGCGGTCCATGCGCCCGCTCTCTTTTTCGAGCAGCAGATGGGCGAGCGTTTGCACGGTCTTGCCCAGCCCCATGTCGTCGGCCAGGATGCCCGCCAGCCCATAATCGCGCAGAAATTGCAGCCAGTTGAGTCCCTGTTTCTGATAGGGACGCAGCTCCGCATTCAGCCCCGCCGGAAGATCCGCCTCGGCGATGCCCTTGAAGTCGCGCAGCCGCTGCCCGAGTTCACGTAGCCGCTCGCCGCCCTGCCATTCCATATTTTTGCCGGCTAGCGATTCCAGCTCGGCCAGTTGTCCGGCCTGAGCGGCGGGCAGTATCAGTCGGCCGTTCTTGTCCAGGTCCTTGTTATAGAGTTCGATCAACGTGCCCAGCACATTTCTTATGCGCTCGATGGGCAGCGGCAGAAAGCGGCCATCCTCCAGGCGCGCAATAAAAGATTGGTTCGCGGGCGCATTCTGGAGCGCGCCAAGATCCATTGCGTCGGGAAACTGATGTAACATATTGATCAGCACCGGCAGCAGGTTGAGCGGCTTGCCGTCGACCATGACGCCCAACTCCAGCCCGAACCAATCATTGCCTGCGCCTTCCTCGACATCGGCGTACCAGTCCCCCACATCTTCCACGGTACGGTAGCTATAGTCCGGCGCGAATTCCACCCTCCAGCCCAGTTTGCGCAATGCGGGAACGCCATTCATGCTGAAATCCAGCAGCGCGGCTTGACGGTCGTCATCAGCCGACATGGTCATGTCAAAGGCATGGGCGGGGGGCACATTGAAGATCGGCACGGCATTGATCGGCTCGAAGTCAGTCTCTTTCAGCCATTGCAGCGCCTTCTTTTCGGTCTTTTCGTCACGCACCAGGCTCAGCAGTTCGCCATTTTCGACACGGGTGATGGCGGTGCGCTTGTCGCCGAGCGGAATGATTTCGCCCGCATAGTCGAAAGACAGCCGCGCCAGCTCCACATTGAGATGCGCAGCCTCCATTTGCCACTGGAACTGGCGGCGCACCTCCAGCACTTGCATGAGGAGCAGCAGGCACGGCACCGGCTTGACGGCTTTACGCTTAACCTTGGCAAAGGTCTGTGGCAGGAGTGTCGGCGGAAGGTCGGGTATATGCTGTTTCAAGGCCTCGCGAGCTGCCAGCGCCTGTTCCGGCGCCACGGCGGGCGCGCCCAGCAGGGCTGCGGCAACTGCGTCCGGCAGATCCGTTTTCAGTGGGCCACATTGATGGCTGTTGAGGTCGAGATACCATGGCGGCGTGAGCGGCAGAACCACATCCACGCCCTCTACACCTGCAATATGCGGGCGCTGCGTGCCATCGGCGGACATCACCCAATCAATGTGCCCGTGGCGCGGCTCTCCCAGCGCAAGTGGCGCATCAGTTTCGCCCCGCCAATGACAGCGGCCAGTGGCAAGCATGTCGCGCAGCAGACGCTCTCCGTCCGCTCCTTCGAGGCGATAGGCGTTGTGTGAAAAAAATGGGTTTAGCACGTGCAGCCAGCGCAGGATGGCCGTATCAGCGGGAGTTGCATAACGCGGGGGCGATGTTGCTGCCGTGCTGGGTAAATTTTTCGCCTTGCCATAACCGCCTGCCTTGAGCAGCCGTGCCGCGATCAACTTCACTTCCAAACGGGGCGGCTGATAATGCTCAAGTATGGAAAGAAGATACAGTAACCGCTCGGGGATCTCCGGTGGTGGTTCGGATTTGGGTGTGATGGCCTGTTCAATACGTGTCAGCCAATCGCTGATCTGCGTGTCGGCCGCTCCCGGCATCCGGCCGCCTCCTGCGACGTGCATGGATGCACGAGTGTCGCCAGAAGCAGGATGCTGCAAGCGACCGGCACTAGCACGTCCATGTGCGTCGGTACTGGAGCTTTTTGGCGCTACCACTTTCTGCGTATGAGCAGTGCTTGGCAAGGGAGTGACAGGTGACGGTGTTGAGGGTTTTTGATGCAAGGCATGTAACAGCACTGCCGCGACATGCTTGCAATTATTGCCGACGGGGCAACTGCAATTCCCCCTGATGCGAGCATGGCCTGATTGTCCGGCAACATGCACGATGACCTTGTAGGGCCTCTTTCCGCTGCCACGCACCAAGGCCGTCATCATGCTGCCATCCGCAGAAATTCCCAGTCCAGCGACGCGCCCCTGATGTTCATAAACGCTGCCACGGGACAAATAAGCAGAGGGAATGGCGAGGTTTACGTCTTGAAGGTTGTATGAAAGCATGTGATTGTGCCGGACTCAGTCCTTGATGGGGTTGTTGGAAATTTTGATTTTGGATTTGATTATATCTGATGTCGCGCACGCCCAATGGTATTGCCATCTTTGTGGTGAGTAACAGCCAGGTGGATTGTGCGATGGAGATTTTTCGTGTTTTTCGTGGACGGCGTTTAACGTTAACACAGGGACACGCCAATGATGAGGCTAGAACAAAGTCCCTGCACTGATGCAACCCGACACCTAAAAATGCCTCGCCAAGGCGTGTCCCCTTGAATGCAAGGTTAGGCTTTTTATGAGGCCCACTGCATCTGTAACTTACGATGATGAATAGCGCAATCACGCAGATAAAGATTAATCAGCGTTTGATATGGGATACCTGTTTCTTCCGCTAATGACTTAAAATACCCAACAGAATCACGATCAAGGCGCATAGTCACAGGCTGTTTAAGATATTTAATGTAGGGATTTTTTTGCCCTTTCATTTTAGAAAAATCATAATGCGCTTTCATTTTCGTTTACTCCAATACACTTGCTCTTCGTCTTTATCCGCTTTTCTAGCTGAGATGATTCTGACTACTGTCTCTTCTTTCCTAAAACAATGACAAACAACAAGCGCCTTTAATTTAAAACTTGTTCCAAGCAAAAGAAACCTGTCTTCACTTTCCGCGTGTTCTGGATCAAAAAACTGGATCGCATATTCATCGTAAAAGACTGTTTTCGCCTCATCAAATGACACACCATGCTTTTTGGTGTTCACCCGGTCCTTCTTGTTGTCCCATTCAAACTCTAGCTGTTTCATACTTACAGTGTACTTATACACAGAAAAGTGTCAAGGTGGGTTTTGGAAGCCTAACATAAAATTATAGTTCGCTCACCGCCGCACCGGCCGTTTGTTGAGTTTGCGTTGCAGGGTGCGGCGGTGCATGTCCAGGCGCCGCGCGGTGGCGGAGATGTTGCCTTGGCATTCCAGCAGCACCTTCTGGATATGTTCCCACTCCAGCCTGTCCACCGATAAGGGGTTTTCCGCGATGGACACGGTTGCTGCTCCTGTCTCGCAGTGGAACGCCTGCACGATCTCGTCGGCGTCGGCAGGTTTGGTGAGGTAGTGGGTCGCGCCCAGCTTGATGGCCTCTACGGCGGTGGCGATGCTGGCGTAGCCGGTGAGTACGACGATGCGGGTGTGGCTGTCGAGGGCCTTGAGCTTTTCCACCAATACGAGACCAGAAGGGCCGGGCATTCGCAGGTCTATCACTGCGAATTCGGGCAGCCACTCCCGGCATCCTGCCTCCCGCGGCACTAACACGTCCCTGTGCGTCGGATCGTTCTCAATTAGGTGCAGCGCCTCATCGACGCTGTGCGCCAGCCGGACCGCAAAACCGCGTTTTGTTAACGCTTGCGATAGCACTTGGCAAAAGGTCGGGTCATCATCCACCAGCAACAGGCTGGGACGGTTGTCTGTATCTTCGACAGCTTCAGTCATGTTGCGGTCTTCAGATTGATCAAGGGTAACACGACACGCGTGCAGGCGCCGCCGCCCTCCCGGTTGAGAAGCTGCACGCTGCCGCCGAAGCGGCTGATCGTGGCGTGAGCTAAAAAAAGTCCCAGCCCCAAGCCCTGACCAGGCTCCTTGGTGGTGAACAGCAGCTCGCCCGCGCGCGCCTGAGTGGCCGGGGTTAGGCCCGTGCCTCGGTCGAAAACTTCCAACATCAACTCGCCTGCGTCCCAGTGTCCTTCTACTTCGACACTATCCGGCGAGGCGTCAGCGGCATTATTCAGGATATTGGTAATCGCCTGGGTCAGCGTTTGTTCCGCCACGATGCGCGGCGCGGGCAGCGGTCCTTGCCAGCGGGGTTGTACTGTAATTGCCGGGCGCATGTTTCGCCATTGCTTCAATACATCCTCAAGATAATCGTCCAGCGCCACAGCATGGCCGGACTCAGCGCGTGCCTGACCGGCGGAGGACGCCATAGTGGAGAGTATGCCTTTGCAGCGATTCACCTGATCGCGCAGGATACGCATTTTTCCGGTCATCTCCGGCAGAGCGGCATAATCCTGTTCCAGCTCCTTGGTCAACACCGCCATGGTCGCCAGCGGTGTGCCCAGCTCATGCGCCGCTCCCGCCGCCAGGGTGCCCAGCGCCACCAGACGCTCATCACGCAGCGCGTTTTCCCGTGCCTCGGCAAGCCGCTGGTCACGTTCACGCAGGGTATTGCCCATTTTGACCACAAAATAGGCGATCAGACCGGCACTCAGCATGAAGTTGAACCACATCCCCAGCACATGTAGGTTGAAGTCATTGTTGTGTGCGTGCGGCAGCGGCACATAAAACACCATCAGCAGCGAGTAACACGCCACACAAGTCGCTGCCATTACCCAGCTATACGCCCCGGGCAACGCGGCAGCGGCAATGGTCAAAGGCAGCAACAACAGCGAGACAAACGGATTGGCGGAGCCGCCGGTGAAATACAGCAGCGCAGTCAGAGCGGCCACGTCGATCAGGAGGTGGCCGAACAGCTCCTGATCCGTCACCGGGCGGGGTAGTTTGAGACGCGCCCAGGCCAATAGAGTGAGCACCACGAAAACCGCGATAATGATCCCCGCTTCGGGCAACGGCAAAGGCATGTCCAGACCATAGACAGCCACCAGTACCGCGATCACTTGACAGGAAATAGCCACCCCTCGCAGGGCAAGCAGGCGCTGTAGATTCAGTGCGGACGAACGGGAGGAGGGTGACAGGTTTGTCGGCATGGCGCCATGGTGCCTTTATTGTGCGTCAGAGGCAAGGCGGTGCGGCGAATTGTCGCGCGGCAACGTGTCACATTCCGCCACCAGTGAGCTTGCCAGTAAAATGCGGTCACCACTGTGAGGCCTCATCATGAATACATTGCTTCTCACCGATGGGCAACTCGATCACCGCAAGGCCGCTTTGCATCAATTGCTTTGGCGCATTCATTTCTGGGCTGGGTTGATCGCTACGCCTATCGTGCTGTTCGCCGCGCTCACCGGGCTGTTGTACGTATTTACTCCGCAGATCGAGGCGTGGCGTCACGCCAATGTGGACCACGTGGCCGTGACCGGCCCGGCATTGCCGCTTGATGCGCAACTTGCGGCGGCGGTCGCTGATCAGCCACACGGCAAGCTGCGCACTATTGTCCCCGCGCACCGGTCTGGCGAGACGACACAAGTGTTTTTTGATATGCACCATCACTCGGGCGCTACCGAACACGATCATGGCCTGCCGCAGGGCCGTATCGTGTATGTGAATCCCTCCACCGCTCAGGTGGTGGGCAACCTGCATGAGATGGAGCGCTTCCAGATCTGGGCCAAGAAGCTCCACTCCAGCGCGCTGCAAGGCGATGGCTGGCGTTGGCTCACGGAATTGGGCGCGAGCTGGATGCTGGTGATGTTCGCCACCGGGCTGATGCTGTGGTGGCCGCGCTCCCAAGCCGACGGTGGCCCCGGCTGGCGCGTGCTGGTGCCGCGTATCGGGCAGGGACGCCAGACCTGGCGCGACTTGCATACTGTGCTGGCGATAGTCATGTGTGGGGTGTTGGGTGTGGTGCTTGTCACAGGCTTGACCTGGGCCAAGTACAGCGGCGAGAACTTCCGCATCGTGCAACAGGCGCTGGATCAGGGCGCGCCACGCTTTCCCACGTCATTGTCCTCGGCTATGCCACAAGATGGGACTCCGTTGAGCCTGCAAGAAATATTTCAGCATGCGCGTCGCGTGGCGCCGGACATTTTGATCAGCCTATCACCGCCCGGCAAAGCGACGGGCGTGTGGCGCATCGAAAATTTCGACCGTACCCAGCCCACCAAACGCTTTCGTCTGGCGCTGGACGCGTATAGCGGCAAAGTGCTGTTTTTCAGCGGTTGGGAACAACTGCCCTTGCTTTCAAAAGCGACCACGGTTGGCATTCCGTTTCACCGCGCCGAGCTTGGCGTCTGGAATCAGGTATTGCTCGGACTGGCCGCGCTGACAGTGATGTTCAGTGTGATCTCTGGTTGGGTGATGTGGCTGAAACGGCGTCCACGCGGGCGCCTGGGTGCGCCGATGACCGCCCTGCGTCACATGCGCGAAGCACCGTGGTGGTTGTGGCTCACAGCCATCGCGCTATCCATCGCGCTGCCGGTGTTCGGTGCAAGCGTGGCGGTCTTCGTCGCCATTGAGAGTTTACGCCTGCTGCTCAGCCGTCGCGACACGGCTGCCGTATGAAAGAATGAAATTCTTGTTCAACCATTGAAACGAGGAGAAGTGTGTGAAGTTGCAAAACAGTATTATTGGCCTGTGTGGCGTAGCGGGTGCTTTTACGTTTTCCGTCTCAGCAGAAGAGACGCAGCGGATCAAAACATTGAGAGAGGTGGTGGTTGTGGGACAGGAGCCCATCTTGACGCAACCTTCCATTGAAACAGCCCGGCGGCGGATCAATCTTGTCCCCGGCGGAGTCGACGTTATTGATGCCGAAACATACAAAACCGGGCGCGCCACCACCTTGCAGGATGCGCTTGGCTTTTCGCCGGGAGTTTTTGTACAGCCAAAATTCGGAGCCGAGGAAGCGCGGCTGTCGATACGCGGCTCAGGCATTCAGCGTACCTTCCATCTACGCGGTATCAAACTGATGCAGGACGGCGTTCCGCTCAACCTGGCCGATGGCAGCGGTGATTTCCAGGCGGTGGAGCCGCTCGCCGCGCGCTATATCGAAGTGTTTCGCGGCGCCAATGCGCTCCAATATGGCTCCACCACCCTTGGTGGCGCAATCAATTTTGTTTCACCTACAGGGCATGACGCGCCACCCGTGCAGGCGCGACTGGAAACAGGCAGCTTCGGCTACCTGCGTGGACAGGCAAGCCTTGCCGGAGCGAATGAAAGATCCGATTATTATGTTTCTCTCTCGCATTTTTCGCAGGACGGCTTTCGCGACCATGCCCGGCAGAAAAACCAGCGCCTGTTTGGCAATTACGGCCTACGCCTCAACGACAACCTTGAAACGCGGTTTTATTTTAGCTATGTGAACACGGATTCGGAACTTCCCGGCAACCTGACCAAGGCTGAACTTGAGAGCAACCCCCGCCTCGCGGCACCTGCAAATATCATGGGCAAGTACAAGCGTGATTTTACCTTGACGCGCATTTCCAATAAAACCGTCTATCACTGGGGTGACCAGCGCCTGGAGGCGATGCTGTTCTATTCGTACAAGGATCTGTTTCATCCAATCTTCCAAGTGCTCGACGTAGCTTCGCATGACTACGGCGCGGAGCTGCGCTATATATCGAACGCTACGCTGTGGGGGCGAAAGAATATTCTGACAGTCGGATTCAGTCCGGGGCGCGGCACCGCAAAGGATGATCGTTTCAGGAACGTCAACGGCGCGCGCGGGGCGCGCACCAACGAAAGAGAACAGACCTCTGTAAACCTGGACCTGTATGCGGAAAACCAGCATTACATTCAGCCCGCCACAGCCCTGGTTGTCGGGGCGCAACTGTCGCGCGCCTCGCGCAAACTGAAAGACCTGTTCCTCGCGGACGGGGCCGATAACAGCGTAGACAAGGTGTATTATGGCGCCAGCCCCAAACTCGGTGTGCGCCATGAGATTAATGCGCAGTCCCAGGTGTTTGCCAATATCAGCCGCAGCTTTGAACCGCCCAGTTTCGGTGAACTGAGCGGCGGCCCCACGGTGACACCGGTCAGGCAACAGACTGCAACCACGCTGGAACTGGGTACGCGCGGGGCATCGAGCGGCATACGCTGGGATGCAGCCTATTACTATGCGCGGGTCAAGGATGAGTTATTGAGCCTTACCGATCCGCGAGGTAATCCACTCGGCACTATCAACGCCGATGCCACGCTACACCAAGGCGTCGAGCTTGGCCTTGATGCTACCCTCTTCAAGCGCCTGATGCTGCGCCAGATGTATATGTGGAACGACTTCCGCTTCAGAAATGACCCCGTCTTCGGCAACAAGGAGCTGGCAGGTATCCCGAAACATTTTTACCGTGCCGATCTCGTCTACCGTACTCCCGAAGGATTTTATTTCGGCCCCAACGTAGAGTGGTCGCCAGGCAAATATGCCGTGGATCACGCCAACACCCTGTTCGCCGATGCCTATGCACTATTGGGGTTCAAGCTGGGCTATCGGGTGGACAAGGGATACGCCTGGTTTATCGAGGGCAAGAATCTCACCAATGAAAAGTATGCGGCGTCCACGGGCGTCATCGCAAACGCCATGGGGCTGGATTCCCGCCAGTTCCTTCCCGGCGACGGCAGGGCGGTTTACGCTGGCGTCGAATGGCGGATGTAGGTTGAAAGGTTTCGGGATTCTGCCATGGGGTGGTGCGACATCATGCCGCATTCCCGTGGGCATCGCCTCCCATTAAGGTATTGTTAATTAAGTATAGCTAAATCACCGTTCCATTTGGCCATGAGTAGTTTCATGGAAAATCTCAGCATTTTTTCACATTTGCTATAGCACTTGGTTTTTCTACGCATTCTTGCTAAAAAATGGCGGAAGAGGCTGT
>CAMTYI010000021.1:0-15719 GCA_947085925.1 uncultured Gammaproteobacteria bacterium | reverse complement strand
GAACATGCTGTGATGCTGGCCCTGGATTTCTTTCAGGGTATATCCCACGGTGTTAAGAAAATTCTCATTGGCCGAGATAATCGTTCCGTCCATGTTAAATTCGATCACCGCCTGCGCCTTGCCTATCGCCGCGATCTGCCCGGTATAATCGGCATTCAGTTCTTCCTTCTTGCGAAGCTCGGTTACATCTTGCCATTCAAGACAGTTCCCGTTGTAACCTCCTTCCAAATCATAGAGGGCCGTGACATTGATTCTAAAAATCAAAGGCCCCACTTTAATATCAGTCGAGTACGGAAGATTTGCAGGATCGCCCAATATTTTTCGCTGGTGAGCGGGATTTTTATGGAAAATATCGATGCAGGTTCCGACCAGCTTACTTACGCTAAAGCCAGGATAAAGTGACCTTAACGTCGTTTCGTGATTCGACAAAAGGCTTACCGTTGATTTATTCGCGTAGGTTATCACCAGATCTCTGTCAATCATCATGATCGACGTCATAGCACGTTCGACCGCCGACTGAAGTTTGACAATCTCGCCTTCTTTCTGCCTCGAATCGGTTACATCAGCCCACTCCAGACAGTTCCCGGTATACTCCCCAGCGCCATTAATCAAGGCTGTTACATTAATCCGGAAAGTCAACGGACCGACCTTTATGTCCGTGGAATAGGGGAGGTTCCCCGGATCACCCAACATCCTCCTCTGGTGAGCGGGATTTTTGTGAAAAATGTCAATACAAGTTCCGGCCAACTTGCTTACGTTGAATCCAGGATAAAGAGATCTTAACGTTTGTTCGTGTTTCGATAACAGAGCAACCGTAGATTCATTCGCATAGGTTATCACCAGATCTCTATCAATCATCATGATCGGCGTCATGGCGCCACCTACCGACGACTGGAGCCTGGCAACCTCATTTTCCTTATGCCTCAGGTCGGTCACGTCAGACCATTCCAGGCAGTTTCCGATATACTCCCTGGAATTATCCAGCAAGGCCGTCACATTAATACGGAATGTTAAAGGGCCGACCTTAATATCCGTTGAGTAAGGAAGGTTGTTCGGATCCCCCAACATCTTCCTCTGATGAGAGGGATTTTTATGAAATATGTCTATACATGTTCCAACGGCATTATCGACCCTGAAACCGGGATACAATTTACGCAATGTTTCTTCGTTTTTTCTTAAAATATTAATGGTGGCTTCATTTGCATAGGTAATGACCAGATCTCTGTCGATCATCATGATGGGCGTCATGGCGCCTGAAACAGCGGACTTCATTTTAATCATCTCATGATCAACGCCAGCATCATGGATATCCTTGGTGGATTGACGACCTCTTGTGGACATGCCTTTGTTCTCCTGTGAATACGCCTTTAACATAATGGATGCAACTGTATTTAACGCCCCGGACCAGGCATCATGAACCTTATCTGTCCACGCATCCCCAGCCACCTCTGCCATCACATCAAGCAAGGTTTCGGCTACTGCCTGATAATGCTCTGCCTTTGCTCCATACTTCTGGTGTTTTCTCCCAAGACCGGATAGAATTTCTCCGAGCGCTTCCGGATCTCTTATGTTCTTTACGACAAGGGAAAGTGCCGCGAGCAATTTTTTCCTCTGTTCATGTATCGAAACATTTCCGAACAGGGGTTTCACCTGAGGATATCTTTCAAAGAGCTCTTCGTAGAACCTACTTACCAAAATATCTCCCTTCGGTGATATTTTTTTAAATGTGTTTTCAATTATAGAAACATCCGAACCGGCTTTTTCAGGCTCGGGAGACAACTTCTTTCTCATAAAAAATATCCTTAATAATTCAAATTAACGACCATGACTTACAGTCATGTTTATGAAATACATTTAATCACCCATTCCATGCCATGCTGGAAAATATTTCCTCAATAAAGCTCTCTTCGGTCAATTCTTCATGGGAGACCAATGATCCAATTTCAGGGTCACCACCATCCTTACCGGAAACACTATTTTCGAAAGATTTGTCGAAATTATCGATTGGGTTCATAATTAACACCTAAAATCAATTAACAGACACATCGAGAGGAAGCGCAACAGATGAGTTAAGAAGGTGATCTATATCAAGAATAATCACCATTTTCTCAGACACCGCCGCCAGGCCTTTTATAAAGTCGACACTCATCGCCCTGCCAAAATCCGGCGGTTGTTTTATTTCATCGGCCGACACGTTATAAACATCTGACACGGCATCCACAACAATTCCGACAGTCCTATTCCCATCACCACCGACAACCTTGAGAACAATCACCACGGTTGTTGGCCCATATTCAGCGTTTTCCAGCCCAAATCGGCTTCTCAAATCAACAATGGGAACGATTGTTCCTCTAAGATTGATCACACCCTTAATGTATTCTGGCGTGTTTGGGATAACGGTAGCCTTGTTCCACCCTTTTATCTCTTGAACCCTGAGAATATCGACCCCATACTCTTCGCCGGCCAGCATGAATGTTAGATATTGGTTTGAGTAAACCATGGATTCATTGGTATATGTATGTTGTTCGAGTTGATTGTTATTCATGGCGTGGTCTCCTTATGCTGCCTTGCCATTGGCAATAAATGTAGGTGTCTTGGAGCCAGGCAAACTCGCCTGATGTGATAGTCGTATCAGGCTGGATACATCCATGATCAGGGCCACAGTTCCATCTCCAAGTATGGTCGCCCCCGAAACACCTTCCACACGCTTAAAATTTGTCTCCAGACTCTTGATAACGACCTGCTGCTGATCCAGCAAATCATCAACCAAAATTCCGGCTTTCTTTCCATCTCCTTCTACGACAACCAAGAGGCCGCCATTCAGATTCGTATTCTTTGGGGGAATATTGAATGCTTCATAGAGTCTGATGATAGGTATATATTCGTCCCTGATTTTGTACACCTCAGCTTTTCCTGCAATCAAACTCATATTTTTTTCACTGATCTGTAACGATTCAATTATGGAAACAAGGGGTACGATGTATATCTGATCACCAGCGCTGACCAATTGCCCATCAAGAATCGCCAGGGTCAGGGGCAACCTGATAACAAATGACGTTCCCTTTCCCTCTTTCGAAACAACCTCTATTTTTCCTCCAAGATCGTGAATATTCCTCTTCACAACATCCATTCCTACTCCGCGTCCTGACACATCGCTGACTATGTCTGCGGTTGAAAATCCCGGCAAGAATATCAGGTCATTTATTTGTTCTTCAGACAGCAATTCATCTTCCTTGATGAGCCCTCTATCCTTTGCCTTTTTCGTAATTTTTTCCTTATTAAGGCCTCCCCCATCGTCGCTTATTTCTATCATAATGTTTCCACCTTTATGATAGGCGTTAAGATGGAGCAATCCTGCGGATGGCTTTCCGGCAGCCTTTCTGTCATCCGGCATTTCAATACCATGATCAATGGAATTGCGCACCAAATGTACAAGAGGGTCACCTATCTTCTCCATGACCGTCTTGTCCATCTCTGTGCTTTCACCAGACATTTTTAACTCTATTTCTTTTCCAAGCTTCTTGCTAAGGTCATGAACCATGCGAGGAAAACGATTAAATGCAAAGCTGATGGGCAACATGCGAATCCGCATAACGCTTTCCTGTAGCTCCCTGGTATTACGCTCCAGTTGAGACAACCCGTCACGCAACATGGCAATCTGGCTATTATCAAAATCCTTGCCTAACTGGGCCAACATGGATTGAATGATGACTAACTCGCCGACCATATTGATAAGGTCATCAACCTTATCTATGCTTACCCTGATAGAGCTATTTTCAGCCGAACCTGAAGATGCCCTCCTGTCGGAAGAAGGTTTTTTTTCTTCTACAGAAGGCTTATCGTGAGAGTGATCGTCTTTAATTTTGTCATTAATATGACCTGAACTATCGCCATTACTTTCAATTAATTCTTTATCTACTTCAGTGAATATCTGTTCTATTTTTAAATCACATTCACCATCTACCCAATCGAATATTTCAGATATTTTCTCACTTGAAATATCTGTTTTTATAGATATATTCCATGATAAATAGCACTCTTCAGGATTAATATCCTTGAATGCAGGCATCTTTGATACGTCTACTTTTACCGACATATCACCCAAATAATTTAATTCACCTAACATTCTCACAGGGTCATTCCCCGTGATAAGCATATTCACATATGGACTGAATTCTATATTCCAGCCTTTACCGTGTTCTTTTTCTACTTTGGCATGTTGATCAACGCCTGAACCTCCTTCTTTTTTATAAGAAAGAAGATCTTCCAATTTTTTTTGTATATCAACCACCCTTGGAGCATCCACAGGAGATCCGTCACGCGCAGATACAAGAAGGTCACGCAGACAATCTACTGAGAGCAACAAAAGATTAACAGTCTCTTCGGCCACCTCCCTTCGTTGATCACGCATTTCGTCAAGTAACGTTTCCATTACATGAGTAAAGCCGGCCACACTGGAGAACCCAAAGGTTGCTGCCCCTCCTTTTATGGAGTGTGCCGCGCGAAATATTGCATTCACCACATCGACATCTGCCGTGCCAACATCAAGGTTAAGGAGGCCTGACTCCATAACCCCAAGTCCTTCGAAGCTTTCTTCAAAGAACGTTTGGTGAAATTGAGACATATCTATCGACATTGTTTTATCCCAAGACTTTTTTGATAGTGGCAATAAGCTGTTCTGGATTAAATGGCTTCACCAGCCAACCGGTGGCACCCGCCGCCTTTCCTTCGCTCTTTTTATTATCGGCCGACTCCGTTGTCAGCATCAGCATGGGAGTGAATTTGTAATTAGGAAGGGTTCTTAATTGCCGAATCAAGGTTATTCCATCCATGTTCGGCATATTCACATCTGTCAAAACAAGATTAACTTTTTCTGTTTGTGCTTTTTTAAATGCATCTTGACCATCAACCGCTTCAACAACTTCAAAACCTGCGCCTTTAAGTGTAAAAGATACCATTTGGCGCATGGATGCCGAATCGTCAACAGCTAATATTTTTGCCATTTTAATTACCCTGATTAAAAATAATTTTATTTCATATGAAATAAAAAATTATTTAATAAAAAGAAACTCATCAACACCTATCAATCTCGCCGAAAAACGCAGCCTTTCAGATGGATTATCCCATGACACATCAACCCCTCTAAGGGATGCTTCCAAAAAGAATGAGCACAATATTTGCAATATTGATGTATCTACTTTTTCTACATTTTCAGCTTCAATAATTATTGAAACATTCATTTCTAATGATTTTTTTAATTTCTCATAAAATTCACTTACGATTGAGATATCCATAGAATCTTCGCAGCGTATTTTACAAACCTCTATTGATTGGCTTTTAATCACGAATCCCTCCTTCTTTTACTTTTAAAATCAATAAATTTACGAACTGTTAACAATTGTCAATTAATCTTATGCTGTTAATATCGGTATGCTTGACAGCAACTTTAGCTATCTTGACCATTATTTTTTACCAGGGAAGCTCTTTCGTCCTCCGCACTCTGCTCGCGCCGTATTTCGACGCGCACATCATCCTGATGATATCTTTCAACAATGCCATTTAGCGCTTTAACTCTGCCGCGCACTTGATGCCAGATACGCAATTTGTCTTCAAATTCACGCTGACTATTTTCAATCAGCTTTTCCTGGTAAGCGATGGCGGCATTCAAGTTAGCAAGGAATACCCGGTATTCATTCAACTGAATAGCAGTAACTCCGCCCTCCCCCCATGCGCTGAAGCGCGCAGTGTATTCTTCGCGGTAGGCATTAAGATCAACGAGCCTGGTCTGTCGTTCCACAAGCGTGTTTTTGCTTTCCGCCAAGGCTCTGGCAGCATCACGCTCCCTGGTTTCCGACACTTTAATGACTGGCTTCAGGCGTTGTGATTTAGTCATGGGGAATCCAGCAGTCTGCGCCTGGTGCGTGTGACGCACCCTACTACTATTCGTTATGGCACTCTTATCAGCATATTCAACGCGTTGATGCTCTCGGCCAATGGCACAGGCTGGTTCATGCCCTGATGGAGAAAGTCCAGGAGGCGCGGATGGTAGTCGATAGCTTGATCAATGTTGGCGTCATTGCCGCGACTGTATGCACCTATGGATATCAGGTCACGGTTTTGTTGGTATGCGGAATAGAGCTGTTTGAAACGACGTGCCGAATTCTGGTGAGCCGGGTCTGTAACTTCTGTCATGACACGGCTGATCGAAGCTTCGATATCAATTGCCGGATAGTGGCCCGCTTCCGCCAACTGGCGGCTTAATACAATATGGCCGTCGAGTATGGCGCGCGCGGCGTCGGCGATGGGGTCTTGCTGGTCATCGCCTTCGGCAAGCACAGTGTAGAATGCCGTGATGGAGCCCCCGGTTTCGTCGCTGTTCCCGGCACGCTCCACCAGTTGCGGAAGTTTGGCAAATACCGAGGGCGGATAACCTTTGGTTGCAGGCGGCTCACCTATGGCAAGTGCGATTTCACGTTGAGCCTGGGCAAAGCGCGTTAGTGAATCCATCAACAGCAACACTTGCTTGCCCTGGTCGCGAAAATACTCGGCAATGCTGGTCGCCAGCATTGCGCCGTGCAGACGCATCATCGGCGTGTGATCCGCCGGAGAGGCAACCACCACTGACCGTGCCATGCCCTCGGCGCCGAGGATGTTTTCAATAAATTCCTTTACTTCGCGGCCACGCTCGCCGATCAGTCCCACGACGATGACATCGGCATTGGTGAAGCGCGTCATCATGCCCAGCAAGACGCTTTTTCCTACGCCACTCCCTGCGAACAGGCCCATGCGCTGGCCACGCCCCACCGTCAGCAAGGCGTTAATGGCGCGCACACCGACATCCAGGGGTTCGCGTATCGGGCGGCGTGCCAGCGGGTTTAGAGGGCGCCCGGATAGTGGAATGGTTGCCTCGGTGCGTAACGGACCGCCACCATCCAGTGGCCGTCCACCACCGTCCAGCACACGGCCCAGTAAAGCGTCACCCACCGCTACATCATAGGCGCGCCGTACCGGGATAACCCGTGAGTTGGGCATCAAGCCACGGATTTCGCCGGTGGGCATAAGAAAGGTTTTGTTTCCGGAAAAGCCTACCACTTCGGTTTCCACCCGTTCGCCACCTGGGCCTATCACCAGGCAACGCTCGCCTATTGCCGCTTGGCATCCCACTGCCTCCAGCGTCAATCCGACCATGCGGGTCAGTTTTCCTTCCACGATGAGCGGCGGTGGTGAGTCAAGACGTGCGCGATGCCATGCTAAACGTTCTCGCCACGCCGCGCCGCGCTGCATATCAATGGCCGGGGGTTTCGTGTCCACGCGCGCCTCCCAGTATGGATGCGGCGATTGCTGCGATGCGGCTGTCGAGGCTGGCGTCAATCTGCGAGGTATCGGTCACAACGCGGCAGCCGCCCCGCGTCAATACCGGATCTTCAACAATTCGCCAGATTTTATCGCCTTCCGTCAGTGACAGAGCAACACGCACCAGTGCTGCATCTTCGGGATGAAGGTGCAGGTGAATATTGCGTGAAGCCAGCGGCAAACTTGCAACGCCTTCACGCACCACCGCGACAATCTGGCCTGGGTCTGTTTTGATCTCACGCCGCACAATCTGACGCGCGATGGCGATGGACAAGGACACCAGCTCCTTTTCAACATCCTCGTCAAGCTGCGCCAGTGGCTCGACAAGCGTGCTCAGCAACTGGTCCATACGTTGCGCCTGCGCCTGCATTTCCGCCAACCCTGCGATATGCCCTTTTTCGCGCCCTTGCTGCAATCCCTGGGCATATCCCTCTTCATATGCCTGTTTTTGGATCTGTTCGATTTGGTCGGCCGTTGGCAGTGGCTGCACAGAGGCGGGTGGCAGATCCGCTTGCATAAGCGGTGCTTCCCAGCGCTGATAGGCGCTCAGATCATCACCCGTGATGATTCTATTGGGAATGATTTTAGACAAAATCCTCTCCTTTTCCGCCTAGCGATATTTCACCTGCCTCGGACATACGCCGTGCAATGGCGAGAATCTCTTTCTGTGCGGCCTCGACCTCGCTGAGGCGCGCCGGACCTTTGGCCTCCAGGTCGTCACGCAGCATTTCCGCAGCGCGCTTGGACATATTCTTGAAAATCTTTTCCTTGAGATCTTCGTCTGCACCTTTCAATGCCATAATCAATACCTCACCCGATATCTCGCGCAATATCGCCTGCATGCCGCGATCATCCACTGACGCCAGGTCATCGAATACGAACATCAAGTCTTCAATTTTCTGGCCAATATCGGCATCGACATCCTTGATGGTTTCCATGATCTTCACTTCACGCGCGCTGTCTATGAAGTTGAGGATATTCGCTGCTGTTTTGATGCCTCCGACACTGGCTGATTTAACGTTGGCAGTATTTCCTGCAAACTGTCTTTCCATGATTTCATCCAGTTCACGCAAGGCTGAGGGCTGAATCCCATCCAGCGTGGCGATACGCATCAGCAAATCCGACTGCATGCGCTCCGGCATTTGCTTCAGCACCTCGGCAGACTGATCGCCATCAAGATAGGACAATACAATGGCAATGATTTGCGGATGCTCCAGGCGAATGATTTCTGCAACTGCGCGTGGATCCATCCATTTCAGGGCTTCCAGCCCTTTGGTGTTACGGCCGATCAGGATGCGATCAATCAAACCACTCGCTTTATCCGCACCGAGCGCCTGGTTCAGCACTTTACGAATATAATCTTCGGAGCCTACCCCCAGGGATGTCTGACCATCTATCGAGGAAATCAACTCATCAAGAACCTCTGAAACCTGAACTTTACTCACGTTGTTTAAACCTGCCATGGCTTGGCCCAGTTTCTGCACTTCCTTGGGACCCATATGCTTCAATATTTCAGCGGCGTCCTTCTCGCCCAGGCTCATCAGGAGAATGGCTGCGCGCTCCGTTCCAGATAATTGCGCATTGTTTTCAGGCATCGCCGGCCACCCAACCTTTAACCACTTGGGCAACACGCTTGGGATCTTGCCCTACCAGCGTTCTGGCAGCATCAAGTTGCGTCTCATAATTTTGTGAGGGTGTGAATGCAGGTGCGGCAAGTTGTGCAGCGCCTTGTGCTGTTGAGTTCGAACCGGGCAGGCTAATGCGATCGTCCATCATGCCTGACAGCTCATCCATGTGAGCCGTAGCATATTGCGAAGCAACATGTGAAGACTCCTTGCCCTTCTCTGCAAGACTGCGCAGCACCGGGCGCAGCACGCCGAATATCAGGAACAATACCGCCACACCACCCAGCGCCTGTTTCGCCACATCCCAAATCCAGGGCTGTTCCAGCAATTTTGCTTCGGGTATGGGCGTTTCCGCCGCCACTGTAAACGGGGCATTAATCACGTTCACACTGTCACCGCGTTGCGTGCTGAAACCCACCGCCTCCTTGACCAGAGAGGTGATGCGCGCAAGTTCTTCAGGCTTCAGCGAGGTACGCACCACTTCGCCTTTTTTATTCGTTTTCTGGTGATCATCGACCACCACAGCCACCGATAATTTACGCACCGAGCCACTCGGCATTTGGGTATGACTGATGACTTTGTCCAACTCGAAATTACGCGTCGCGCGTTTGGTGCTGTTGAGCGGCGTCTGCGCGGTAGCCACTGTATTTGCGGCAGGCACGGCACCCTTGGCGTTCGGCGCGGCGGGGCTGGGAGTGGACACTGTCCCTCCCGCCGGTGGCTGATTGGTCAATGCGCCCGGCACACCTGCCACTGCGGAGGCTCCCGCCGATTGCTCATCCAGCGTCTGTTCACTGCGTATCGCCGGTTGATCGGGGTTGTATGTTTCCTGGGTCTGTTCCGTGACACTGAAATCCAGATCTGCCACTACCTGCGCCCGAACACCACCAACGCCGGCAATGGGCGAGATGATGTCTTCGATGCGCTTGATGTAATTTTCCTCAAGCCGACGCCGGTAATCGAACTGGCTGGCGGTAAGCTGCATGCTTTTAGATGTTTCCGGTGAAGTCAGCAGACGGCCCTTTTGGTCAATCACCGTCACATGGTCTGCATTCAGATTGGGAACACTGGAGGCTAACAAATGCACTATCGACGCGACCTGCCCCTCTTCAAGATTGCGCCCTGGATAGAGGTTGATCAGCACCGAGGCACTGGGCGGTTCACGGTTGCGAATAAACACCGACTGCTTGGGGATGGCCAAATGCACACGCGCTCCCTGCACATTGCCCAATTCGGAAATCGTGCGTCCCAGCTCGCCCTCCAACGCATGCTGGTAACGCGCGTTTTCCATAAACTGGCTGGTACCGAAGGTGGGCTGATCGTTGAGCAAGGCAAAGCCTTCGACCGTCCCTTTGGGCAGCCCCTGCGAAGCCATCTTGAGGCGCGCAGTATGCACCTGATCGGCGGACACCATCACAGCGCCGCTGTTTTCATCGACCTTGTAGGCAATGCCATCTTTCTGCAAAGCATCGGCGATCTGGGTTGCGTCCTGCGCGGCAAGACCACTGTACAAAACGCGATAATTTGGCGCCTGAGACCACAGCACGACAGCCACGCCCAGCGCCACGCTGGCCGCCAGGCCAATCATCAATCCCATTTGGCGCAGCGCTGGCAGACCGCTAAAGCCGCGCATCTGGGCCGTCAAGTTTTCTGCTTTTATTAGCGCCATTTTTTAGTGTCTAGTTTTGAGTGTCGTGTTCGAGACGGGATCTGTAGTGCCTTAAATTATTAAATCGGCATGCTCATGACTTCTTGATAGGCCGATACCAGCTTGTTGCGCACCTGCGTCATGGCCTGAAATGAAAGACTCGACTTCTGTAATGCCACCATCACCTCGGCAAGCTCGACCTTGGAGTCGCCCGCTTCAAAGGCCTGCGCCAAATTTCCGGCTTGCTGCTGTACATCGTTGACTTTCTCAATAGCACTTTTAAACAGGCTGGAAAAATCCGTGTTAGCCGCAGCATCTGTTTCCGTGACGGATGGCTTTGCCTGCGTCTGCGCAGCCATGGCGCGCATTTGCGCCAGTAGTTGGGTTGTATCTATGGTGTTGCTCATAAGCTCTCCTTATTGTTGGGGCCGGAGCAAAGCCCCTTGGCCCAACCTGCATTTACTTTCATGCACATTCCGCACCAGCCCCGTTAGTCAGGTATCGCCACACCTGATTCGCGCAATCGCGCCAATTTGTAACGCAATGTGCGCGGGCTAATGCCAAGCCGTTCAGCAACCTCTTTGCGATTGCCCTTTGCCGTGTGCAATGCCTCAATAATCAGTTGTTGTTCATGGGATTTAAGATCGTCATCGAGACCTATTTCTTCGCCTGGGGTTTCCTGGCCTGACGAGGGGAGCGGCGTGATACGTGGCGAGTCTGTTTCGAAGTGCAAATCGGCCGGATTAATGATTGCGCCCGATTTCATAATCAAGGCGCGCTGGATCACGTTATCCAGCTCACGCACGTTGCCAGGCCAGGCATGCGCCCGCAGACGCTGCGCGGCTTCATCAGACAACACAGGCAAGGGAAACACCCCATGACTATGGCGTTCAAGGAGCCGCCGCGCGATGGGAAGAATGTCTTCCTTGCGTTCGCGCAACGCAGGCAGAGGCAGGGGAAACACATCTAAACGATAGAACAGATCCTCACGAAAACGTCCAGCAGTGACTTCTGCACGCAGGTTGCGGTTGGATGTCGCCAGCACGCGCACATTCAGCGGGATCAACTTCTGCCCGCCAAGACGCTCCACCTCGCGCTCCTGTACTACACGCAACAATTTGGCCTGTAGCGCCAGGCTCATCTCGGAGATTTCATCGAGCAATAATGTTCCATTTTGCGCTTGCTCGAATTTACCCGGCGCGGCATGATACGCGCCGGTGAATGCGCCTTTTTCATAGCCAAACAACACCGCTTCCAGCATGTTCTCCGGTATCGCCGCGCAGTTGATGGCAACGAACGGCCCTGACGCGCGATGGGAATGGCGGTGAATAAACCGGGCGAAAACCTCCTTGCCCGTGCCGCTTTCCCCGGTGATCAATACGGTGGCATCGCTTCCCGCCACACGCTGCGCCAGCTCTGCCGCCTCGCGTGTGCGCGCGTCCACCGCCACCAGATCGGCGTCTTCTGTATCAGCGCCGGGTGACGAGACATAACGGCTCACCATCGAAATCAGCACTTCGGCTTCAAATGGCTTGACCATGTAATCCGCAGCGCCATCGTGCATAGCTTCGACTGCCTTGGGAATCGATCCATGGGCAGTCATTAAAACCACCGGCATATCCGCGCGCCGGGCCTTGATGCGTTTGAGCAAGGTATGACCATCCATGGGGCGCATCTGCACATCGCTCAATACCATGCCCACCTCGCCCGACTCCAACCTGGCCAGCGCGGCCTGCCCGTCTTCCACAGCAATAACGCGATACCCCGCCAATTCCAGCGTATCGCACAGCGCCTCGCGTAACGCCGCATCGTCTTCTACAACCAGCACAGTCGCTGAACTCATGTGATACCTCGTTCTTCTTTTATGACGGGTAGCCGCAACGTAAACGTGCAGCCTGATCCAGGCTGCGTATCCAGCCAGATTTCACCACGGTGCCCTTCGATAACTGCTCGCACCACCGCCAACCCCAGCCCCGTACCGGAGGACTTGGTGGTAAAAAAGGGCTCAAAAATGCGATCGCGGATTTCCTCTGTAATGCCAGGGCCGTTGTCGCTCAACTGCAAATACACCACCTCATCGCCATCACTCACCGACATCAGGCGCAATTCGACGCCGCTACCGCAAGCCTGTATGGCGTTGGTAGCAAGATTAAATAACGCACCCAGCAATGCTTCACGATTACCGCACATCATCACGCCGGATGCCCCGTCCATCACGTCCAGGTGTCCCGCGCAGGCCTGCAACTGAGGCTCCAGCATCTGACGGAATTCGCTTATCAAATCTGAAATTGCAATGTCATCCCCGCTCACGCCTTCACCACGCACAAACATCAGCATGTCATTCACCATATTTTCGATGAGGCGCAAACTGGCAAGACTCTTTTCGGAAAAGCGGCGGATATCGGCGCCATCAAGATTGGCGCGGGAGAAGTGAGAGGTATAAAGCAATGCGGAAGACAACGGCGTGCGGATCTGATGGGCGAGGGAAGCCGCCATCTCGCCCATCGCGGACAATCGCTGGTGACGGCTGAGATTTTCCTGCAGGGCGCGCGTTTCGGTGAGATCGGTAATGAGCAGAATCTGGCCTGGCTCATCACCCAGCGAACTGGTGGAGATGCCGACACGTCGGCCATCGCGCAACGACACTTCATGACCATCATCGGAACGCGGTGCGAAGGCGCGCCCGATCACTTCCCGCCACACCGTGCCTTGCAGAGGCTCCCCCAGCAATTCCAACGCGGCGGGATTGCACTCCTGAACGCATCCGCCGCCATCCAGCACCACCACGCCACCGGGCAAGGCATTCAGCAAGCGCGTAAGACGATTTGCCAGGCGTTCTTTTTCGGCGGCAGCGCTGCTCTGCTCAAGACGCGCGGCAGCAAGCTCCGCATTGAGCTGCTCAACACGTTTTTCAAGAATTTGATAGGAGGCGACGAGCTGCTGCGAAAGCTGATTGAAGGTATGAAAAGCGCCCGCCAGGTTCTGAGGTGAATCCTGATTTTGTTGCGCGCCTTGTAGAGCCATGCCGATTCTTGCTCCCGCCGTTCTGAGAAACCATGAGTACGGGGACTACCCCCCTTTGCACAGAGGGGGTGAGCAAGAATCGCGCCTAACCTACAAAACAATAAAAATCATTGTGTTATATATGTCTCAACAAAAAAACAGTCAAAATTACGGCGCATCGTCACCGCGATGCAAACCGTATTTACGCAACTTTTCAACCAGGGTTGTACGACGCAGCTTGAGCCGTTCGGCGGCGTGAGCCACCACCCCGCCCGCATCGTCCAACGCCTGGCGGATCAGATCATACTCCAGGGTATTGAGATGCTCTTTGAGATCCAGACCTTCGCGCGGCAGGCGCGGCGGCACGTCAAAGGGGCGCGGAAGCGCTTCTTGCGGCAATACGACATGGGGTGGCAGCGTGGCACCGGCAGCCCCGCCCCGGAATTTTTCCGGAAAATCCTGCACATCCACGACGCCGTGCGGGTGCATGATTACCAGTCGCTCTATGAAGTTGGCAAGCTCGCGCACATTACCGGGCCAGCGATAATGACACAATGCGATCACCGCCGCAGGCGTGAGCCGGACCGAACCACGATTTTCGTGCTCAAGACGGGTAATCAGCTCATTGATCAGCAGCGGAGTATCCTCAAGGCGCTCGCGCAGCGGGGGCATTTCTATTGGGAAGACATTAAGACGGTAGTACAGATCCTCGCGGAATTTGCCGTCCTTGATCGCCTCCTCAAGATTGCGGTGCGTAGCGGCAATGATTCGCACGTTGGCGGAGATGGTTTTATTGCTGCCAACTCGCTCAAAGGTACGTTCCTGAAGCACGCGCAACAGTTTGACCTGCATGTGCAGACTCATGTCGCCAATCTCATCGAGAAACAGCGTGCCGCCTTCGGCCATTTCAAAACGCCCTTGCCGGGCACTGATGGCCCCGGTAAACGCGCCCTTCTCATGACCAAACAACTCGCTTTCCAACAGTTCGGAGGGGATTGCACCGCAATTGATGGGAACGAAAGGCTTGTTGCGACGGGTGGAATAATAATGCAGGTTACGCGCAACCACCTCTTTGCCCGTGCCTGATTCACCCAATATCAATACAGTGGCGTCAGAACTGGCCACCTGTTCTATCAGTTTGCGAACCTGGCGAATCACCGGGCTGTTGCCCACCAGACTGCGGAACAACTCCAGCGAACGATCCACAGACTTTTGCCGGGGGGATTCGCGGGCTGCCTGCGCCTGTTGCAACAGTGCCGTCAATTGCCGCTGCTTCGGCGGCGTATCGACATAACCAAATATGCTCGCCTTTATCTCCTCGGAAGGTGGCGCCTCTTCCCTGGCATCACTCAACAGCAGGATAGGTATTTGCGGATCCCACGTCTTGATAGCATTAAATATCTTTATTAATTCTTCTTCAGAACCACAGTTGCCAAGCAAAACCGCAAGAACAGCATCTGCAGGTGGTAGCCCTTCCTGCCAAGCCTCGCCTCTGGACAAATGCACTGGCCCATATTCCATAAACTCAAGTATGGCCTTGAGATTCAGACGCCTTTGCTCATCCGCATCAATTATTAATACACCGGATGACGACATTGAAATACCCCCCTCACACTACATATACAATTATGTATTGTAGTTAAGCACTGACTGAGAAAGAAGTCAAAATTTTGTCGCTTGATGGAGGGTGGTGAAGAACGGGAATAGGAATTCTAGATCGGGCTAGATATTGTAGGGTGCGCCGTACCCATCCTCAGGCAGCTTGCGCAGTCTGACCTGCGGCAGATGTTGTGTCTAACCCCGGCGGGAGTGGGCAATACTGCGGCGGTGATGCCGGAAAATAAACTTCTCAAGCCAGTCCCGGACCACCTCACTCATACCCGCAATTGCTACTGTCGTTCTGAAACCACCCGGCACGGCGCTCACCTGCATAACCTGCCCATAAAACATGATGGGGCGGGGGTATTTTCGACTGAGGAAAAGCTCAACACCAAGATGGCTACCCAGATTTGGCGCGGCCTGCGCGTCCCATTGTATGGCTTTGGCACTCAGGCTGACAGGTAATGACTCAGGTAAAGTTGAATGATGCG
>CAMTYI010000020.1:0-5453 GCA_947085925.1 uncultured Gammaproteobacteria bacterium | reverse complement strand
CTCTCTTTGCGCAAACACGACCCTCTTGCAGAGGACGGTGCAAAATCGTCATCGCCGTCACTTCCTTGAGCATCTCCTGTAACTCGTACATGCAGGCAAGGAATCCCTGGCTCAGGGATTCCGGCGCATAAGGGTGGCGCGCCAGAAAACCCGGCAGCATCGCCAGCTTGTTGCAGGCGCGCGGGTTGTACTTCATGGTGCATGAACCCAACGGATAAAAATGCGTGTCGATGGAGAAATTCTTCTGTGACAGCCGCGTGTAGTGCCGCACTGCCTGAAGCTCGGAAACCTCGGGTAGCAAGGGGCGTTTTTTGCGCCGGAATTTTTCGGGGATGGCTGCTACATTTGCTTTTTCCTGCGGGGCCTGCGAGGGATTGCGGCGAGCGGGGCGAGAGTGTTCGAAGATCAACATAAGATGACTGCCTTTCTGAATTTTTCGTACTGAATTTTATCGCATATGTAGAGTGCGCCGCGCGCACCATAAGCAAGTGCCATCCATATTTTGGTGCGCACATTGTGCCCTTCATGGGTACGGCGCACCCTACAACTTATTTCAGTGCCGCGAGTGCCTTCTCATAGTCCGGCTCTTGGGCGATTTCCGGCACGAGTTCGGTGTAGATCACGTTATCACGCTCATCCAGCACCACCACGGCACGGGCGGTGAGGCCGGCAAGCGGGCCGTCCTGAATCAGCACGCCGTATTCCTTTGCGAAATTGCGGCCGCGCATCATCGACAGCGGAATGACGTTGCTCAGCCCCTCGTTACCGCAAAAACGCTTCATGGCGAATGGCAGATCGGCGGAGATTATCAGCACCACCATGTCATCGCGGGTTTTAGCGAAGTCGTTGAATTTCTTGGTGGAGAGGGCGCACACGGCGGTATCAAGACTGGGGACAATGTTGAGCAGCTTTTTCTTGCCTTTGAAATCGGCAAGTTCCTTGTCGCTCAAGTCTTCCGCCACCAATTTCAGGTACGGTGCCCTGCTGCCGGTTTTCGGCAGGTCGCCGTTGGTGTTAATGGGATTGCCTTTCAGTGTGATCGTTGCCATGACCTATCTCCTTTGGTTAAACCCGGGTGGATTACTGCGTTTTTAGTATATCGCGCAAATGCTTGGCAAACAGCTCAATATCAGCCGCGTTTTTGGTTTCGGTAGCGCATACCAGCAGCGCGTTACTCAATTCGGGATAATCGTCGCCGAGCCTGTAGCCGCCCAGCAGACCACGCTCCGCAAGTTCACCCAACACCTCATCCACCGGACGCGATAGCTGCAACACGGCCTCATGAAACAGGGGCCGATCGAAGAGCTTGATAACGCCGTCGATGGCGGTGAGCGCTTCGACCAGGGCTAGGGTATTGGCGTGGCATGCGGCAGCCACACGCTCCAGGCCATCGGGACCGAGCAGCGCCATATGGATGGTGGCGGCGGTGACTACCAGGCCCTGATTGGTGCAGATGTTCGAGGTGGCCTTGGAGCGGCGAATATGCTGTTCGCGTGCCTGTAGCGTGAGCGTAAACCCTGGTTTGCCGTCGAGATCGACGGTGCGCCCCACGATGCGCCCCGGCATCTGGCGTACATGCTCCATTTTGCAGCACATGAAGCCGAAATACGGCCCACCGGAAGACAGCGGGGCGCCCAAAGGTTGTCCCTCGCCGCACACGATATCGGCTCCATTTTCTCCCCATTCCCCCGGCGGGGTGAGCAATGCCAGCGAAACGGGGTTGACCACGCCGATCACCAGCGCGCCGTGGCGATGCGCCCAGTCGGCGAGGGCATCCACTTCTTCCAGCACGCCGAAAAAATTGGGCTGCGGGATCACCAGCGCAGCAATGTCGCCGCCGCTGTATTTTTCCAGCGATTCCGGAACGGTGTGCCCGCATTCCGTGCAGTAGGGCAGCTCGATCAATTCGATATTCTGCATGGTAACGATGGCGCGCACCACCTTGCGGTAGGCCGGATGCACGGTGCCAGGCATCAGCACGCGCCTGGATTGCGATTTGCGGTTGGCGCGCACCGCCATCAATACCGCCTCGGCCAGCGCCGATGCGCCATCGTACAGCGAGGCGTTGGAGACATCCATGCCGGTGAGGCTGGCCATCATGGTCTGGTATTCGTAAAGCAGTTGCAGTGTTCCCTGGCTGGCCTCGGCCTGATAGGGGGTGTATGAACTGTAAAACTCACCGCGCGTGGCGATCTCCCACACGGCGGCAGGGATGTGGTGGTCGTAGGCGCCCGCGCCGGCAAAGCACAGCGGTCGGCCATCCTGTTCGGCGCGCTGCATCATCAGGCGCGCAACATCCATTTCGCTCATTCCCGGAGGGATGGATTTCAGCGCCGCCGTAGCGCGCAACGCCTGCGGGATTTCGTCAAACAAATCCTCGATGCTCGTCGCGCCGATGGCGGCGAGCATGTGCTGGATATCATCTTCTGTGTGCGGAATAAAAGGCATGGATTGTCTCTTTTATGTTTGTTAGGCACAGAGGACACCGAGAAATGTAGAAATGTAGGTTGGGTCAAGGAGCGCAAGCTCCGGACCCAACAAAGCCACTGCTTCAGGTGCAATGTTGGGTCCGCTACGCTTGACCCAACCTACATCTACTACATTTATTATCTCTGTGCTCCGTGGCAAAAAAACCAAATCAATGGGCCTCGGCTGCAACCAGTTCGGCGTAGGCGTTTGCATCCAGCAGGCTGTCCAGCTCCGCCATGTTGGAGGGTTTGATGTGCATCATCCAGCCGTCACCATAGGCGTCTTTGTTGACCAGATCGGGGTTGGCGATCAGCGCATCGTTGACGGCGACGACCTCGCCGGAGACCGGGCTGTAGACATCGGAAGCGGCCTTCACCGACTCCACCACAGCGCACTCCTTGCCCGCCGTAACGTTGCTGCCCGGCTCCGGCAGCTCGACAAACACCATGTCACCCAGCAAATCCTGGGCGTGGTCGGTGATGCCAACACGCAGCGTTCCGTCAGCCAGCAACTCAAACCATTCGTGGCTTTTGGTGTATTTCAAATTGGCGGGGGTTTTGCTCATTTCACTATCCTCATTTTTGCTCAATACATGATGCGCCGTGGCGCACAAACGGTGGTTTAACTATTCTTACGGCCAGTAGCTTGCCACGCACATCCACTTCAGCATGCACCTCCGCCCCTGACGAGACACGCGCAAAGGCGATGGCCTTGCCCAGTGTCGGCGAAAAGCTACCGCTGGTGATTTCACCAGCTTCGTGGCCATCCATAATAACTTTCTGGTGATTGCGCAGCACACCCTTGTCGTCGAGCATCAGGCCCACCAATTTGAATTTGGCTCCTTCACTACGTTGCGCCTCCAGCGCTGCTCGGCCGATAAAATCGCGCCCGGCTGGCTCCCACGCGACGGTCCAGCCCAAGCCCGACTCCAGTGGGGTGGTGCCCTCGTCCATATCCGCGCCATACAGATTCATCCCCGCCTCCAGGCGCAACGTATCACGCGCACCCAGGCCGATGGGCTTTACACCGGCGTGGTGCAGCCGCTGCCAGAAATCGGTGGCCTGTGCGGCAGGCAGCATGACCTCGTAGCCATCCTCGCCGGTATAGCCGGTGCGGGCAACAAACAGTTCACCCGCCATTACGGCATGAAACGGCCCCAGCACGGCGGCCTGTGGCGCGGCGTCGCCCAGCAAACCCTGCACGACATCGCGCGCAGCCAGTCCTTGTACGGCGATCATCGCCAGATCGTCGCGCTCTTTTACCGTCACGCCAAATGCGTCCGCGCGTCGTGTGACCCACGCCAGATCCTTGTCGCGTGTCGCGGCGTTCACCACCAGGCGAAACCACCGCTCATTCATGAAATAGACGATCAGATCGTCGATCACGCCGCCATGCTCATTGAGCATGCAGGTATAAAGGGCCTTGCCCGGCACGGTCAGCTTGTCCACATTATTCGCCAGCAGATAACGCAAGAACTCGCGCACCCGCTCCCCTTCGAGATCAACAATGGTCATGTGCGACACATCGAACATGCCCGCCGCGCGGCGCACGCTGTGATGCTCCTCGATCTGCGAACCGTAATGCAGTGGCATGTCCCAGCCTCCGAAATCAACGATTTTCGCCCCCATGGCGAGGTGCGCTTCATACAACGGTGTTCTTTTGTTCATACTCACCTCGGGTAGTTATATTTTCGCCAGGGAAGGCAGGACACTAACCGGCCCCTGCTCTTCCTCCGCATGATACGAGGAGCGCACCAGCGGCCCCGCTTTCACCCAGGCAAACCCCAGCGCGCGCGCCTCTTGCTCGTAACTGGCGAAGGTCTCCGGGGTTATGTACTCTTTGACCGGCAGATGATGGCGCGTCGGACGCAGATATTGACCCAGCGATACGCGGCTCACGCCTATGGCGCGCAGGTCACGCAGCACCTCGGTCACCTCCTCGCCGCGTTCGCCCAATCCCAGCATCAACGACGACTTGGCCACCACGCCCGGCTGGCTGGCGACCCGCTCCAACAGGCTCAACGAGCGCTCATAGCGGGAACCCTTGCGCACGGTCTTGTATAAACCGGGGACGGTCTCGACGTTGTGCCCCCACACCAGCGAACCTGCCCCGTCCAGCGCGGCGGTGATGATCTGTATCGCCTGCTCCTGGCACTGCTGGAAATCCGGCGTCAGCAACTCCAGGCCGATACCGGGCTTGCGGCGGCGCAGCTCGCGGAGGGTGTCTGCAAATACTTTTGCCCCGCCGTCCGGCAGATCGTCGCGATTCACCGACGTTAGCACCACATACCCCAAGCCCATGTTGATGACGGCATCCGCCACTCGGCGCGGCTCGTCGAGATCGTATGACTGGGGGCGGCCGGTCTTCACCGCGCAGAAGCCACAGGCGCGGGTACAGGTGTCGCCGAGCAGCATGAAGGTGGCCGTGCCGCGACTCCAGCATTCGCCCCGGTTCGGGCAGCGCGCCTCCTCGCATACGGTGTGCAAGGCATTGCCGCGCACAGCGTCTGCGGTTAGTGCATAGTGGGAATGATCGCCGAGATGCTGGCGTATCCACTGCGGCATACGCCCTACGTTGGGTTGTGCAGCGGTCTGGTCAAGAACGGGCGTTATGGCTAGTGACATGGGTTTCCTGGAGCTGCAAAACAAAAAAAGGGCGGCAGATAAACTACGCGCTTATCTGCCGCCCCTCTGTCCTGTGTACCTGAGAGCTTGAGCCCCTTCGGCGGGCCTGTCCGGGCGTACCGGCGACCACTCTCCAGAGTCAACCCTCTCCCCCGGTCCTTTTGCCTGAGCGATTCCGGGCGGTTTGCGCCTTCGGCGTCCCGCATCTCAAATCAAGCGCGGGATCTCTTCCAGGGGAGGGATGTTGAAGGGATAATATACTATGACTGTGGCAGTGACGCCAGACTGATGTAGCGAGCAAGTAAACTGTCCTAAGTTGTAGCACATGATCTGTCCGGTTTTATAGTGGCCTTCCACAGG
>CAMTYI010000019.1:0-12320 GCA_947085925.1 uncultured Gammaproteobacteria bacterium | reverse complement strand
GTTTCGCTGTTTCCAGCCACTATCAGGTGGGTGAAGTCGTTTCGTTCGAGCGCAGTTCTCATTAGCGCAACATCGTGTGGTTGGTCGCTGATGATGAGAATGCACATCAGATTCGCGTCGCGCAGTGTTTGCGGTAGCGCCAGGCGGTCTCGCTCGGAGGGCGGTTTGTTTGTTGGGATGTTGTTAACCACAAGAATCCCAGGTGCTTCGCGAAAGGGCGTCATTCTTCATTTTTTTGCTACTTGCCGGATAAAATTATGTTTATTACTGAGTACGGGTAATCGGCACAATATACCACTACCTTTAGCTTTGTTTGCACAGAATAGGGCGAATTTTAGCCAAAGTAAATTATTTGCTGTCACGAGCTGCTGTGCTTCCCTGAATTATTCATATTGGGCGCTGCCCCTCTCGGGTTATGTGCCGGGGAAGTTTGCCCGACAACAGGTAAACGAAAGACAGCACCTCTGCAACGGCGGCATACAGCGAGGCTGGGATTTCCTCCCCCAGTTCCAGATGGGAAAGTAACTGTACAAGGTTGGCGTCCTTATGTAACGGGATGTTATGCTCACCCGCCAATGCCAGAATCTGTTCGGCCACATACCCCTCACCCTGAGCGGTAACACGGGGCGCGCCTGTGCCGTCGTAACGTAGCGCCACGGCACTCTTTGTGTGTGAGGGTTTTTTGGTGGTCATGCCGTGAGGTCCACCAAGGTCATTTGACTGGCGATTGCCACTTCAGCGGTTGTGCGGGGTGGCTCTCCCTGCTGGCAGCGGATAGTGTCTGTTTTGAGTCCTGCGCGCGCGAGACCATGGTAAAGTTCATCGATATGCTTGTCCAGCAATGCCACGGTTTCACCACGTTCTGCCCATAGCGTGGTGGAAACCCGTTCACCGGCAAGTGTGATGCGGGCATGCAGGGGGCCAAGGCCGTCGAGGTCGAGTCCCAGTGAAACCGTCCATGATGCGTTCTGTGTGTTTGATCGTTTTGCGGTTTGGTCCTGTTCAATGCGCATATGGAGCAGATCGGCGCGACCATTGTGACGTAGCGGCAATTCAAGTGTCCAGAGTGGTGCGGGATGCTCGGTGGTCGGTAGCGAAGTCAACTGGTTGAGTTGCAATCGCGCCAGTGCGCCTTCTGTTTGTCGTGTTAATTCCGCTGCCGCGCCGGAATGAGGAAGCGCAGCAAGCGAGGCGGGTACTGTCGGCTGGGCCTGCAAAGGGGAGCCTGGCAATGGTGGCGGCTGTGTGGCGGAGGACTGGCTCGATGAGTTTTGGCCCCGGACACTCTCTGCATGAAGTCCTTCAAGAAGCCGCAACAAACCCACCTTGACGTCATTCTTCAAGCCTTGTTGATCGGCTGCGTGTGCCAACTTGTTTTCCAGGAACAGGCCCGAGTTGTAAAGGGCGTCCTTGAGGCCCTGAGCCGTGGTGGCGCTGGCGGCACTGGCAAGATTATTGAATAGCTGGCTGGCGAGTTGCGTTACTGCCGGAGATAGTTGCGCCTTTTCGGACGGCGCGGCGAGCCACGCGAGATTGGCCAGTAGCGGTGGAAGCGCGGCTTGGCGCGGCAAGGCTACCCGTAACGCCTGGGTCAGCGGGTCGGTGAGCGTAGCGGGTTCGATTACCTTTAGAACGGTTTGTTTCCCGGCGTTGGCAACCTGTAAACTGAGCTGCTGGCCGGGCGAGACAGGTAACTGACTTTGCGCCTGGATCAAGGTGTTATTGATACGTAGCGTTATGGCGCCCCGTGCTGCTGTTTCAATGACGGTAGCATTGAGAACTTGCCCTACGCGCCATGCGTCCAATGCCTTGGGGTTGCCAGGCGTGATGGCTGGAGACGCCTGCTCCGTGGCGTTTATTCGCATATTCACGAATCTATCCGTGATCACCGTGACAATGAGGGTGCAAAGTGTTTTTCATCACAAACTTACCTCAAATTGTCGGGCAGCGGCTACAAACTGAGTATAGACTAAACTTGAAATAATTCCATACACTTGTTTCATGAGCGGTGAAACGTGACATGCAGAATCAGCATTTGTGGTACGTCCGCCGTGGCGGCGAAATCAGGGGTCCCTTTGCAGCAGGCTTGGTGTCGCGCCATATCCTGCTAGGGCGTCTCTGTCTGGACGATGAGTTGAGCCAAGATAAGGAGACGTGGGTGCTGGTGAGCGACATACCGGAGTTGATCCCCGAAGCAATGCGGGCCGCCCCTGATGATGCCCTCGCACAGGAGCGCCTGCACGCAGCACGGCGTTGGGCTGATGAACGGCTGCGCGAGCGGCGTGGCCCGAACGATGTGGTGCCTGAGGGGGTGAGTCGGCGTAGCGGTGATCGTAGGCAGCAGGAGCCAGGTGAGGTGGTTCAGCATCGCACTGCCAAAGCCGGCAGGGATGCGGGACAGACGGCCCGCTTTAACGGTAAGTGGGCCGCTATCGTTATCGGCGGTATAATTTTGTTTGTTGCGGGACTGCTGTTTTTATCCCAGCCGACGTCGGAAAACGCGGCATGGGATTGCACTGTGTCGGCGCACCCGGGTGTTAATTGGAGCGATTGCCGGATGGAAGGCGTACACTTGGACAGGGCCGATCTGACCGGCGCCAAGTTGCGTAATGTGAATCTGAGTGGGGCATCGCTGCGCGAGGGCAAACTCAAAGGCAGCGACCTGTCCTTTGCCACCTTGAGCATCGCCGATCTGAGTGCGGCGGATCTGCAAGGGGCGGTGATGCTGGGCGTCAGCCTGCGCAACGCCGATCTGAGCAACGCCAATTTGCAGGGGGCGAATCTTTCATATGCAGATCTCTCGGGTGCCAAGCTTGATGGAGCAAATTTTGAGGGGGTGCGGTTGGATAATGCCATTTGGGTGGATAAAAGTGCCTGCGCGAAAGGATCATTAGGCCGTTGTGTTCATTAGATAAAGTTAAAATTTTCCGCTTTCAGGGTTTGACTTGAGCGCACATTTTCAGTAGTTTCCCCGCCCATTACTGTGTTTTCCGTTATTTTTCGAGACCTTCAAAAACATGAGTACTGTCTACAACGCCGCCGCCATTGAGGTCCTGAGTGGCCTCGACCCGGTGCGCAAGCGCCCCGGCATGTATACCGACACCACGCGCCCCAATCATCTTGCCCAGGAGGTGATCGACAACAGTGTTGATGAGGCCCTTGCCGGGTTTGCCAAATCCATCGAGGTGATCCTCTACAAGGACGGTTCGCTGGAGGTGAAGGACGATGGGCGCGGCATGCCGGTCGATATCCATCCCGAGGAAGGTGTGCCGGGGGTGGAAGTAATTCTCACGCGGCTGCACGCGGGGGGTAAATTTTCCAATAAAAGTTACACCTTTTCCGGCGGGCTGCACGGCGTCGGCGTGTCGGTGGTCAACGCCCTGTCACAGCGGCTTGATGTGTGGGTGCGGCGCGGCGGCAAGGAATATCACATGGCCTTCGCCAATGGCGACAAGGCGTCTGATCTTGTGGTCATTGGTCAGGTAGGCAAGCAGAATACCGGCAGCACCGTGCGTTTCTGGCCAGACCCCAAGTATTTTGACACGCCGAAATTTCTGGTGTCGAAGCTGCAACACATACTGCGTGCCAAAGCCGTGCTGTGCCCAGGTCTGCGGGTGAGTTTTTTTGATGAAGCCAGCGGTGAGAAAGCCGAGTGGCAATATCAGGACGGTCTCAAGGATTATCTGCTCGATGAACTGAAAGATGCGCTCATGTTGCCGGATGAGCCATTTATCGGGCGTATGGAGGGCAACAAGGAAGCCGCCGAGTGGGCTGTGGTGTGGCTGCCGGAAGGCGGCGAGGTGGTCGCCGAAAGCTATGTCAACCTGATCCCAACCGCACAGGGTGGCACGCACGTGAATGGATTGCGCACCGGCCTCACCGAGGCGATCCGCGAATTCTGCGAATTCCGTAACTTGCTGCCACGCGGGGTGCGCCTGGCCCCGGAAGATGTGTGGGATCGGTGCAGCTACATCCTATCGGCTAAGCTCCAGGACCCGCAATTCAGCGGCCAGACCAAGGAGCGGCTGTCATCGCGCGAGTGTGCCGCGTTCGTCTCCGGCGTGGTGAAAGATGCCTTCAGCCTGTGGCTCAACCAGCACACCGAGATGGGCGAGCGCATTGCGCAATATGCCATTGGCAATGCCCAGACCCGCTTGCGCGCCGGAAAGCTGGTGGTGCGCAAGAAGGTCACCAGCGGTCCAGCATTGCCCGGCAAGCTGGCCGATTGCACTTCCCAAGACCTTAAACGTACTGAACTGTTTCTGGTGGAGGGTGATTCTGCGGGCGGTTCCGCCAAGCAGGCGCGTGACCGCGAGTTTCAGGCGATCATGCCGTTGCGCGGCAAAATCCTCAACACCTGGGAGGTTGGTTCCGACGAGGTGTTGGCCTCGCAGGAGGTACACGATATTTCCGTGGCTATTGGCGCGACACCCGGTGTCGATAAAATCGATGGTCTGCGTTACGGCAAGATCTGCATTCTTGCTGATGCCGATTCCGATGGCGCGCACATCGCCACGTTGCTGTGTGCGCTGTTCCTGCGCCATTTCCGGCCGCTGGTCGAGGCGGGGCACGTGTTTGTCGCCATGCCGCCGCTGTACCGCATCGATGTCGGCAAGGAAATTTTCTACGCGCTGGATGACGCCGAAAAACAGGGCGTACTTGATCGCCTCGCGGCAGAAAAGGTTAAAGGCAAGGTCAGTATCCAGCGTTTCAAAGGATTGGGCGAGATGAACCCGCTGCAACTGCGTGAAACCACCATCGCTCCCGACACCCGCCGTCTGGTGCAACTCACCATCGAAGCGGATGATGACACCAACAGTCTCATCGACATGCTGCTGGCCAAAAAACGCGCCGGTGATCGCAAGGCGTGGCTGGAGCTGAAGGGTGATCTGGCGGAGGTTGTATGATCCTAAAAAACTCAGTTATCCACGAAAGTCACGAAAAAACACGAAAATACTCAAATACATATAGCGATTTTACTTGCCACCCATCCGGTGAATTGCTGAAACAATCCATGTTTTTGTTTTATTTCGTGAATTTCGTGTTTTTCGTGGACAAAAAGCGGTTTTAAGGTTGATTCTAAAACGGCTTCACGTGGTGCGTAAAACGTACCCTATCCCTGATTTGGTAAACCATGACGAATACTTCTGAAACAAGCTACGAAGGCATCGAACGCCTGCCGCTCAAGGCATTTACCGAAAAGGCGTACCTGGATTATTCCATGTACGTCATTCTCGATCGCGCGCTGCCCCATATTGGCGACGGACTCAAGCCGGTGCAGCGGCGTATTGTCTATGCCATGTCCGAACTGGGCCTGTCCGCTGCCGCCAAGCACAAGAAGTCGGCGCGCACCGTGGGTGATGTGCTGGGCAAATTTCATCCGCATGGCGATACCGCCTGTTATGAGGCGATGGTGTTGATGGCGCAGCCCTTTTCCTACCGTTATCCGCTTGTCGACGGGCAGGGTAATTGGGGCTCGCCGGACGATCCCAAGTCATTCGCCGCGATGCGTTACACCGAGGCTCGCCTGGGACGGTTTTCCGAGGTGCTGCTGGCCGAGTTGGGGCAGGGCACAGTGGATTGGGTGCCCAATTTTGACGGCACGTTGGACGAGCCAGCGCTGTTGCCTGCGCGCCTGCCGCATGTGCTGCTCAATGGCGGGACGGGCATCGCGGTAGGCATGGCCACGGATATCCCGCCGCATAATGTGCGCGAGGTGACGAGTGCCTGCATTCGTCTGCTGGATGAGCCGAATGCAACGGTCGAACAGTTGTGCGAGCATGTTCAGGCCCCGGATTTTCCTACCGACGCCGAGATCATCACGCCACGCGAAGATATTCTGCGCATCTATCAGACCGGCCACGGCAGTGTCCGTATGCGCGCCCGCTACGAGAAGGAAGGTGATGGCGTTGTAATTGTCGCCTTGCCGCATCAAGTGTCCGGTTCCAAGGTGCTAGAGCAGATCGCCGCACAGATGAATGCCAAGAAACTGCCGATGGTGGAAGATCTGCGCGACGAGTCCGATCATGAAAACCCCACGCGCCTGGTCATCGTGCCGCGTTCCAATCGCGTCGACATCGAGGCGCTGATGGCGCATTTGTTCGCCACCACCGATCTGGAGCGCAGTTATCGCATCAACATGAACATGATTGGCATCGATGGCCGGCCACAGGTGAAGAACCTGCGTGTCATACTTGGCGAATGGCTGTCCTTCCGTACCACCACGGTTCGCCGCCGCCTGCAATACCGCCTGGACAAGGTTCTGCAACGGCTGCATATCCTCGATGGCTTATTGATTGCCTATTTGAATCTCGATGAAGTTATCGCCATTATCCGCTACGAGGATCATCCCAAAGCTGTGTTGATGGAGCGCTTCGCGCTCAGCGATACGCAGGCCGAATCAATTCTCGAATTGAAGCTGCGGCATCTGGCCAAGCTTGAAGAAATGAAAATACGCGGCGAGCAGGATGCACTGGCCGCCGAGCGTGATGGCTTGGAAAAAACACTGGGTTCGGCACAACGCCTCAAGACATTGATTCGCAAAGAGCTGATGGAAGATGCGGAAAAATACGGTGATGAAAGGCGTTCGCCGATTGTCGCACGCCGTGCAGCTCAGGCGATGGACGAGACAGCATTAATCCCCACGGAACCCGTAACGGTGGTGCTCTCGGAAAAAGGCTGGGTACGCGCCGCCAAGGGTCACGACATCGATCCCACAACGCTCAGTTACAAGGCGGGTGATACCTTCCTCGCGGCTTGCTCAGGACGCAGCAATCAGCTTGCCGTGTTTTTCGACTCTACGGGACGAAGCTATTCGTTGCCTGCCCATGGCCTGCCATCCGCGCGCGGCCAGGGTGAACCGCTCACCGGGCGCGTCAGCCCGCCGCCGGGTGCCACCTTTACCAGTGTGATCGTGGGCAATCCGGAAGATCTTTATCTGATAGCCAGTGATGCCGGTTATGGATTTGTCGTGAAGATGGACGAGCTTTACGCCAAAAACAAAAACGGCAAGACCGTGTTGACCCTGCCCGAAGGTGCGCGGGTGATGCCGCCGGTTTTGATAAAGCAGGTAGAAACCGACCGCGTTGCAGCCATCACCAACACCGGCCATCTGTTGCTCCACCCGGTCAGCGAGCTGCCTGCGCTAACCAAGGGTAAGGGCAACAAGATCATTGGCGTTCCCTCCGCGAAGGTTGCCGCACGCGAGGAATTTGTCGTTGCGATTGCCGTGGTGTCGCGTGACGGAAACCTGACCGTCCACTCAGGGCAGCGACATTTCACCTTGAGGCCCGCTGATCTGGAACACTATGCGGGCGAGCGTGGCAGACGCGGTAGTCTGCTGCCCAGAGGATTTCAGCGTGTTGATAAGGTTAGTGTGGAGTAGCGCTAATGCTGCCCCCAGCGCAGCGTGTATCTATTATTTGATCTCAGCGTATCCGCACATCCTGAAGCCGCTCAAGATCCGCCGGGCGGTCTACGTCCCAGCGTGTCGCCAATTCGCGCCATGTCCAGCCGAGGGCGTGCAGACGCTGGCGCGTGACAGCCAACACCTGTTCGCTGCCCCATTCGATATCGCTGAACAACGCCGCATCGTGATGCCGCAAGCCCAATAACCAGTAGCCACCATCCGCCGCTGGCCCCAGCACAGCATCTGCCGTGAGCAGCGCCGATTGGGCTGCGTGCAAATCCTCAGCGCACAACGTCGGGCAGTCGGTGCCGACGAGGATCACCGCTGTAGCTCGGCGCAGCGCCATGGTGGCGGCATGCAGCATACGCTTCCCCAAGTCGTCACCTTGCTGCTTATGCAAGGTGACGGGAAAGCGTGCCTGACATGCCGCAAACCACGGGTGCTGTGTATCCGGTGCGCACCACAGCTCGACATTGCCTGCGTTGGCAGTGCATACGGTATGCAGCGTGTGCAGCATCAATTCCCCGTGCAAACGCGCCGCCGCTTCGGCATCGAGCGCTGGAATCAGACGTGTCTTTACTTGCCCTGCGACGGGGGCCTTGGCGAAGACGAGGATATGCGCAGCATCCATTTACAGACGATGGTACTGTCGGGCCAGATGCGCCGGGTCGGCACCCAGGAAATAGGCGAGGCGCAAACGCCACATGAGCAGGATGGTGGAGCACACGCCGTTTTGTTCCCAACGCCGACTCGACGTGGTGACCTTGGCACGCAGACACAGGGGCCGACCATGACGTTTTAACGTCCGGGACAGTGCGATGTCTTCCATCAAAGGCTGATCGGGAAATCCACCCACCGCCAGGAACAAGGCTCGCTCCACAAACAACGTCTGGTCCCCAGTGGCGATGCCCGTGAGGCGCGAGCGCAGGTTCATCATACTCTCCACCATGCGCAACAGGGGATGCGTGCCCGTTAAGCGCACGTCAAAACGGCCCCAGAGGTGACCGTTGTCAGTGGTGATGTGCGCTGCGGCATCGAGGGGTAGCATTGTGTCGGCATGCAGAAACAGTAGTACATCTCCTGTTGCTGCGGCAACACCGGCATTCATCTGGCGGGCGCGCCCGCGTGGTGCTGTCACCAGGTGATCAGCCAGCGGCGCGGCATGCACCACAGTGTCGTCCGTACTGCCACCGTCTACCACGATGACCTCGTGTCCGGCGTGGCGCAGCGCTTGCAAGGGAGTCAGTGTGGCGGCAATGCCGTGCGCTTCATTCAGTGTTGGCACGATGATGGAGATGCGGCGTTTCGACATGGCTAACTCTTTAATTGATGTTACATACCGTCCACGAAAAACACGAAAGGCACGAAAAATGGGGGGGTGTTCGCATAGAAATACGTCTGAGCTTGCTATCTGGAAAGCAACAGCCGAAGGGGTTGTGCTATGAACCTTTTTCGTGCCTTTCGTGTTTTTCGTGGACTGCATCTTTCCATTAGACGTGTGTTACATCAACTCGTTAGCGCACCGCCACAACTCGAACCCTGGCCGGCAGTGCAGCCGTAGCAGTGATCGCCAATTACGATGGAATCACCTTGCACATCTCTCCCAGCCAGATCGTTGATGTGGACGCGCGGCTTGCCATTGTGCCGTAGCGGCAGGCCAAGCATCTGGTTGAAGTCGCAGTCGTAGACATACCCCTGCCAGTCTACGCTGAGCAGCGTGCGGCACATCACCCCTGCGAGATTGGCATCCTGATGGGACGCGCGCAGCAGAGCCATGTAGTTGTGAAACTGGCCCTTGGACACCAGCATGCTGCCGAAACGCTGGATGGGCATGTTGGCCAGTGTGTAGAGGTGGTTGAAAACAATGCCGTAGTGTTCGCCGAGGTGTTTCTTGTAGTCCGCCTCCAGTTGCGCTTGCGGCGGCGGCAGTGTGGGGCCTCGTGGGTTGTAGACCAGGTTCAAAACATGGCCGGAGTTCTCTTGACCATATCCCAGCGCGTTGAGTTTGCGCAGGGCGCGGATGCTCGCCGTAAACACGCCCTTGCCGCGCTGCTGGTCGACGTTTTCTTCGAGATAACATGGCAGCGAGGCCGTTATCTCTACCTGATGCGCAACGAGAAACCCGGCGAGATCTTCTTGCCCCGGTTCCTCAAGGATAGTGAGGTTGCAGCGGTCGATCACGCGTATGCCCAGATCGCGGGCGCGCTGCACCAGGTAACGGAAGTGAGGATTGAGTTCCGGTGCGCCGCCCGTCAGATCCAACGTGGACACACCCGATGCCTGCATGAAGGATATCACCTGCTCAATGGTTTCCTGCGCCATCATCTCCTTGCGCTGCGGTCCAGCATTCACATGGCAATGCACGCACTGCTGGTTACAGCGGTAGCCCAGATTGACTTGCAGTGTTTCGAGCCGCGCGCGGCGCAGCGGCGGGAAATTGGTTCGCTCCAGAAGTGGTAAGGTTGCATGCATACAGGCATTCCTTTTTCAAAATTAAAGCCACGGCATGATGATCACGCAGCCATAGAGGATATATGACGAATCTACCGTAAAAATGGGAGAGTATCCATTGCCTACACTAAAATTCATTTGACCACTTGCAAAGTGTGTGCTTTCGCTCCATTGTATACAGTGTATCCAGAATGTTTTTTGTACCACATTGCAAGGGAGGTTGTTATGGAAGCGCGCGTAGAAACTCACCCCACGACCGATAAAGTCGCCAAGACGGCACATGAGGCCGTTGACAAGGCGTCCGGCCCCGCTGGACATGCTGAAGAGCGCATCAGGGAAACGGCCCATAAGGCTCAGGAAACCCTCAAGGAAACCACGCAGAAAGTCCAGGAAAGCACCAAAGAGCTGGGGCATTCCATGACTGAATACATTAAACAGAACCCGATGACTTCCATTGGCATTGCGGCTGCGGCGGGGTTGGTGCTTGGCGCGTTGCTCAGACGCTAACGGGCGCATCACCTGATGTCTTCAACCACTCCGCCGATTCCGCCGTCGGATGAATCGAAAGGTGCGGCGGAGGAATCCTTGGCGAGCGCGGGGGTTTCCCTGCTGCGCACCTTTCGCTCTATCGTTGGCGATACCTTGGGCTTGCTTGCACTCGAGGCCCGTCTCGCGGGATTGAGTATCGCGGCCATGCTGGGCTTGGGCGTGGCTGCGGCATTGTTATTCATTACGGCATGGCTGCTGTTTGTGGCAGGTGTCGCGTTCTCATTGGTGGATATGGGGTTGGGATGGGGATTGGCGCTATTAATTACCGCGCTGCTCAATATTATCCTGGGCGTGATCCTAGTCAGGTTTATATTCATTTTCAGTCGGAATCTATTGTTCAAAGCCACCCGCCGCCAAATGGCCCCACGCGCAAGAAAAGGGTAATAACATGCGGCATCTTAAAAAAGCGATTGATGATCTTGAAGCGCAAATAGATCAAAAAAAGGCGTTGGCGTGCGGACAAGCCTGTTCTCTGAAGCAGATTTTTTACAGCAAAATCACTACGCCTAAAGTCTTGATCGCAAGCCTCGCAGGAGGGCTGGTGCTGGGTTTGTTTACAGCAAGACGCAGTCGGCGTGGTAAAGCGGCTGACAAATCCAGTGCTGCGAAATGCCATGCTACGGCTTGGGCGGGCAGGCTGGAAGCGTTTCTTCCACTGATGCCACTGGTGATGTCCACCGTGCATGCGTGCCGTGGTGCGAAGTGCAAAAGCGACGTGCCTCGTTAATAACGTAGAATTTATGGGGCACACCTACCCTGAAGCTGGAACAATGCCCGTGAACTGGATAACACCCCCCACAATGCCCCGACAAGGCGTGCCCCTCTCGAAGGCAAAAAACCTTTCAGTAGAGTCCACCTCGCTCGTAGAGTATATCGACTAAATTCATACCCAATATTTTGGGTATGCACGCTCTTTCGGGATATTATTGAAAAAGATGGCCACCATCACTATGATGAGCGCACCGAGCAAAGTAGGCGTTAGCAAGAACTCCCATGTTGGTGCAGTTAACATGATAATTACTGGATTGGATCCAGCCGGTGGATGAACAGTTCGTGTCAGTTGCATGATGGCGATGGCAGTTCCGGCGGCAAGAGCCATGCTCCACCAATTCGCTCCCAGCAGCGTGAGAAACACCAACCCGACCAGCGATGACCAGAAATGTCCAGCAATCACGTTACGCGGCTGCGAAAAAGGACTCTCCGGAAACCCGAATACCAACACGCAAGTCGCACCGAACGAGCCTAGCACCAAAGGTGAATGGCTAACGGTTGCCAGATAAGCCACTGCACCGATGGCTAGAAATCCCCCCAGCCAGGAAATTGCGATGTGTCTGAAGCCTGGCCGAGGCGGGCACTCCGCACCCCCCCGCATTTTCGAGAAAAAGGTATTCATTCGCCTTGATCGCCTACGTGATTCTGTGTTGCCAAAAACATACCCATGATTTCTCCTCGAAAATTAAGTGGAAATAGATGTGTGTGGACCCTTGGGCTGTATGGGTGCTCGGTACTGAAGAGGTGCCGTACCTTTGATGTAATATACAGACCTGTCTGTACAGTAACGGAGGAATGGTGTTGATTGCAACATTTTCGTGTTGGGGTATTATGGTGCAATTAAGACATAACTTTCTGTCCATATAAAGTCATGCAAAGCAAGCGAGAACTATTAGTTAGAAAGGCGATGGAGCTATTCGCACAAGGGGGCTACAACGCTGTTGGAGTCGACCGGATCATTGCGGAAGCGGCTGTCGCCAAGATGACGATGCCGATGATGATGGACTTGGTCGCCGCAGCGCCGACATAGCCGCAGACCGCCTCGATCGCCGACACCGGCGCGGAGAGCAGTTCGTAAATCGTGCCAGCCCATTTCGGCATGTAGATGCCGAAGCTCGCATTGGAGACGCTCTCGGTCAGG
>CAMTYI010000018.1:0-24170 GCA_947085925.1 uncultured Gammaproteobacteria bacterium | reverse complement strand
GTGCCGTCACAACACTGGCGCGACGACCCAAATCCGGGCATCGGCGTCCGTCATCACCCAAAAACATCTCCTCACTTCACACGGTGACGGAGAAAATAGAATTCGTTCAGCATCGCTCGGCGGGTTTATGAAACATCCGGGATAGTAATGGAATAACGTAAAAACTTGACAAGCCATTAAAATGGGAATAATTTCCTAATCATGCCAAGTAAAAAGTTTACCAAAGCCCTTTCTTCTGCCGTTGCCAAGCTGCTGCGTCCCTTGGTGCGCATCCTGCTGCGCAATGGTGTGCCCTATGGCGTGTTTGAGGATATTGCGCGCTGGGTGTATGCGGATGTGGCGTTGCGCGAGTTCAGTATAGCGGGCCGCAAGCAGTCGGTGTCTCGGGCGGCGGTCATTACTGGCTTGTCGCGCAAGGAAATTACGCGGCTGCAGGAGCTGGGCGCGCCGTATGATGATGCCGCCGAGGAGCGTTATAACCGTGCCGCACGGGTGGTCAGTGGCTGGGTGCGAGATGTGCGCTTTGCCGACACGAAGGGCAATCCCGCCGATCTTCCCTTGAGTGGCGAGGGGGCGACGTTTGAAGGGCTGGTCAAGGAATTCAGCCGCGATGTCCCGGCGCGCGCCATGCTTGATGAGCTGATTCGCGTCGGCACCGCCGAGCGTCTTGATGATGACCGTATCCGGTTGCTCAACCGTGCCTATTTGCCCCAAACCGATGATATTGCCAAGCTCGAAATACTGGGCACCGACGTAAGATTGCTCATCGCTACCATTGATCACAACCTCCGCCACACCGCCGATGAGCGTTTATTTCAGCGTAAAGTGGCTTACGACAATTTGCCGGAAGATATTCTGCCGCAGTTTCGCGCGTTGAGCGCTGCGCGCGCACAGGCATTGCTGGAAGAGCTGGATCGCTATCTCGCCGGACACGACCGTGATGCCAGCCCCTCCGCTGGCGGGACGGGGCGCAAAAATGCAGGTGTGGGCATTTATTATTTCGAAGAAGATTATGATGCGTCGTCAGAAGAGGAACTGAAATGAAAGCCAGATTATTTGCCAGGGGTTTGTTGGTGTCTTTTGTTCTGTCGGGGCTGGCCTCCTGTGGTGGCGGTGGTGGTGGAGGACTTGCGGGCGGCGGAATCGGCGGCACGGGTATGAGCCAGGGGCCGGTGACCGGGTTTGGCAGTGTGTTTGTCAACGGTATCGAATTTGCCACCGAAGGGGCGGTGATTGAGGTGGAGGGTCAAACCAGCGGTATCACGCAAACCAATCTGGGGGTCGGCATGGTGGTGCGCGTGGAGTGGGAGAAGGATACTAACGGCAAGTTCACTGCGAAGCGTATCAAATATTCCGATGATGTGCAGGGGCCGGTGGCGGGCATTAGTCCAGCGACGACAGGTACGGGTGGCACTTTCACTGTGTTGGGGCAGGCTATCAAAGTGGATGCCCTGACGGTGTTTTCGGGAATAGCAGACTTTACTGGCTTGGTTGAAAATGATGTCGTCGAAGTGAGCGGGTTACGCGATGTCGAGGGAAATATCCGCGCCACGCGTGTCAAGATTAAGGGGGCTACTATTGAAGTCGAGTTGAAGGGCGTGGTCAGCAAGCTTGATGTTCTTCCCGGGACTTTTGCCATCGGTGCGATTACCGTGAATTACGGCAACCTTCCCCTTGTGATCAATGGCGCGTGCGTGGAAGTCAAAGGCAAGGCAAGCGGCAATGTGATCACGGCAAACAGTATCAAAGCCGATGACAGTTGTTCGCTGGGCAGCGTCAAGGATGGCGAAGAGGTCGAAATCGAAGGTTTTGTAACTGGCCTGCCTGGTAATACTTTCCGCGTCAATGGCGTAGCGGTGAGCGTCGCCAGTATGCCCGATTCCGGCTACGAGAATGGCGCCAAGACCAACCTGGTTAATAACGTCAGGGTCGAGGTGGAGGGTAAAATCACCAATGGCGTGCTGATAGCGCAGAAGGTGAAATTCAAGCTGGGCGGTGACGATGGTCCGAGTGGTGGTGGCAGCGGTGGTGATGATGGAGGCGGAACTGTTTCCTATGAGATTAAGGGTCCGGTCACCTCGGTCACGCGCCCTAATACCCTTTCCATATCCGATGGTGATGCAGAGCCAGTGATAATCACTGTTAACAACGACACTTTGTTCGAAGACGACATCCAGCGTAACCTGGGGAATGTAAACCCAGGGGATCCCCTGAAGATCAAATTCTATAAAAAAGGCCAAACGAACATCGCCATTAAGGTCGAGGAAGACGACTGATCGCGCCAATCTGTAAGCCAGGGCGGGAACGCTAAAAAAGGGGCCTTCGGGTCCCTTTTTTTATCCCCTGAAAAATAGTTGTGAAAAATTTCCTAAAATTATAAGAAAGGTGTTGACACGGCATAAAAATGGGAATAAATTCCCAAATAAGAGGAAGGGGTTAAGCGGTAATAATAATCACGGAGTCAAAATTCCCCTCCTCTTGTAATGGGGTGGTCACAAAACATAACTATCGTTGTGTGGCGGCTTCGGGATTGAAGTTGTTGAGAAAACTGGAAAAATCATTTTCCGTACCATAAACGATTGTTTACAAGGAGCTTACTATGAACATGTTACCTATCAGCCACGAGCGTATTCTTCGCGCCAAGGTTTCTTACACCCCTCGCCATGTCAAGCTTGAGGCGGCGGCAACGCTGCTGGCGGGGGAGGGTGTGGTGCCCAATGTCGGCGATCTGGTGCTGGCGCGGGTGGAGAAGATCGGCCAGCATGCGGGCCTGGAGCTGACCAACGGCCGCCGTGCGATTCTGTTCACCGGAGATGAGATTGTGGTGTGTTATGGCAACCGCTATGCCCCCGATCAATTCGAGGCGGAGGTGCCGGGCGATCTGGCGGCGTGCCATCTGGTGGCGGCAGGCGGTATCGCTGCGCGGGCATTGTCCTGGCATACCAATATGAAGTCGCCTACGGTGATTGTTCCGATTGGTCTGCTGGCCGATGTCAACGGGCAACGCATCAATCTGTCTGGCGCCGCAGTAGCAAAGCCGGGTCACCCGCGCCCCTTGCCCTATACGGTGGCCGTGGTCGGCACCGCGATGAATGCCGGTAAGACCACCACGGCGGCCAATCTGATCCATGGTCTGACGAACGCCGGCCTCAAGGTGGGCGCGGCCAAGGTGACAGGCACGGGGTCGGGCAAGGACATCTGGTTCATGGGCGATGCGGGGGCGAGGCTCGCGCTCGATTTCACCGATGCCGGGTTTCCTTCCACGTTCCGTGCAACAGCGGCGGAGGTGGAAGGCATTCTTGCCACGCTGACCGGCCACCTGGCAAAGGCGGGGATGGATGTGATCGTGCTGGAGGTGGCGGATGGTCTGTACCAGGCCGAGACGGCGGCGCTGCTGGATTCGCCGGTGTTTGCCAGGACGGTTAATGACGTGATTTTCGCTGCGGGTGATGCGATGGGCGCAGCGGCCGGGGTGGAGTGGCTGCGCCGCAAGGGCCTGCCTGTGAGCGCCGTGAGCGGCCTGTTGACGGCGTCGCCGCTGGCGATTACCGAGGCTGCCAACGCGACAGGTCTGCCGGTGTTTGACAAAAAAATGCTGCGTGATGCCGCTATCGCAACTGAACTTGGTCTGTACTCCAAAATCGCGCTGTCCGCCTGATGAACATCCCGCGCGTATTTCAAGGAGGGCGCCGCACACTGCTCGCCCGCCTGGTCGCCAATGGTCTGACCCAGGCGGGGGCGGCGGTGGGCACCGCCTGGCTGGTGAAGCTGATTTTTGATCACATGCTGGCGACCCCTCTGTCAAATCAGGGTCGTGTAATTGATCCTGGGCTGATGTGGGCAGGGTTGGGGCTGGTGGCAGCGGCGGGCGTTATCGCCTGGTTGCGCATGATGGAGCGGGTTGATGCCGAGCGCATGGGGCAGGGCTACGCCTCGGATGTGCGCATGGTGCTATATGACCGCCTCAGCTCGCTGGCGCCGCGTGCGCTGCAAAAGCGTAGTCAGGGTGGTGTGGCGTTGCGCTTTGTGGGTGACATGACGGCATTGCGCCGCTGGGTCAGCCTGGGGTTGGCACGCCTGGCGGTCGCCGCCGTGATGACGGTGGCAGCCTTGTCAGCCCTCGCGGTGATCAATTGGCCGCTGGCATTGATAGTCAGTGCAGTGCTGTGTACCGGTGCCGCAGTCGCCTTCAGTCTGGGCGAGCGGTTGCGCACGGTGGCCCGTGAATCGCGGCGGCGTCTTTCGCATCTCGCCGCGAACGTCAATGAGAAGGTGGCGGCCATCGCCGTGGTGCAGATGTTCGGTCAATCCGAGCGCGAGCGCGAGCGTATTTCACGGCAGGGGCAGCGGCTACATGATGCGATGGTCGAGCGGGCGCGGGTAGCGGGTCAGATTTTGGGTGTGACCGAGGCTACGGCGGCACTCGCCTCGGCAGCGGCGCTGTTGATGGGCGTGTTCGAGGTGGCCGCCGGGCAGGCCAGTGTCGGGACGGTGGTGGCGGCCATGGCCCTCGTTGGCATACTGATGTCGCCGTTGCGTGATCTGGGCCGTGTCCAGGAATATTGGCACGGCGCGTGTGTGTCTCGGGAAAAGCTCCAGGAGTTTCTGGACTCTCCATCGTTGGTAACAGATGTCCCGGATGCGCCGGATCTTGGTTTGGGCGCGGGCCGTCTGGAATTTGATGGCGTGAGTGTGGTGGGTGGATTGAATCAGGTCATGGCGACCGTTGAGCCGGGTACGGTGGTGGCGCTGGTCGGCCCCAATGGCGCAGGCAAGTCGACACTGCTGTCACTGGCGGCACGCCTGATCGACCCCGATCAAGGCGTGGTGCGCCTGGATGGACAGGATCTGGCGAAGCACAGCTTAGCTTCGGTACGCCGCGCAATAGGCATGGCGAGCCCTGATCTGCCGCTGTTGCGTGGCACGGTGGAGAAGAATCTGCGTTACCGCTGGCCGGATGCCCCGGCGCAGGAAATCGCCCGGGTACGCGCATTATGCGGTGTCGATGAAGTGCTGGCTGAATTGCCGGAGGGCGAAAAAACCCGCGTGGCGGAAGGGGGTGTGGGCCTGTCGGCGGGGCAGCGCCAACGCATTGCCCTGGCGCGCGCGCTGCTGGGCGATCCTCCACTGCTGCTGCTCGATGAAATTGACGCCAACCTTGATCCCAAGGCGAGTGCGGTGGTGGATCGTGTGTTGGCCGGGTATCGAGGCACCATCTTTCTGGTCACTCATCGCCTGGATCATCTGTCGAGCGCGGATGTCATCTGGTACATGGAATCCGGGCGGGTGGTGGAGGCCGGTCCGCCAGCAAAGTTATTGTCTGGAAATGGCCCAACGGCGCGCATGTTTCGTGCGGGCATGGCGGCAGCAAGTTGATACGGATTTTTTTCGGAGTGGTGTTTATGTTTGCGTATGCTGCATCGACCATGGCTGTGGAAACAGGGAATGGCAGGGAAGGGTTCTCCACCGTGGGTACGGTATCGAAACGGATGCTTGGCGATGCCACCCGCCAGCGATATTTTCTCTATGTGCCGCAGCGCGGCGGCGCCAATGCGCCGGTTTTCGTCACGGTGCATGGCATCTCGCGCAACGCGCGTGAGCATGCCGAGCGCTTCGCCTCCTTCGCCGAACGCTACGGCGTGGTCTTGATCGCTCCTTATTTTTCGAAGGACCGTTTCCCTGATTATCAGCGCCTGGGACGAAAGGGAAAAGGTGAGCGCGCGGATTTGGCGTTGGACAGGATCGTCGCTGAAGTGGGCTATTTGACGGGCGCCCAGACCGGCAAGTTATTCCTGTTTGGATATTCCGGCGGGGCGCAGTTTGTGCATCGTTATGCCTTGGCGCATCCGGAACGGGTCGCAAAGGTCGTATTGGGCGCGCCTGGCTGGTATACCTTCCCCGATCCCACCGTGAAATATCCCAAGGGCATAGCGCAGACGAAGGGTTTGCCGGATGTCACCTTTGATCCGGCCGGTTTCCTGGCTATCCCCACTTGCGTGCTCGTCGGCGAGCGGGATGTGCGGCAGGATGTGGCGCTGAATAAATCCCCGACGATTGCACAGCAGCAGGGCTCCACCCGCCTTGAGCGCGGCGAGCACTGGGTTGCCGCGATGACGCGCGCCGCCGAGGTTCAGGGCCTCAAAACGTCCTACACCTTTCAGACGCTGCCGCGTTCACGCCATTCTTTCACCCAGAGCATGGTGCGTGGCGGGATGGGGAAGATGGTTTTTGATTGTCTGTTCGAGAATGAAAAATGAAATGTTTTCCCGCTGCTCTGATGGTGGCCGCACTGGCTGCCAGCCCGGTCTTTGCCGGGGAAAAGCCAAGTGCGGCAGCGCCGGGCAGTGAGATCCAAAAAGACCCGCAATCCACTTTCAAGCTCGGCGGACTGCTTATGTATGATGCCGCCTGGTATCAGGGCCATGACGCGTTGCAGGGAAAGACAACAGGCTATATCGATGAGACCGGCTTCCGCCGCGGTCGCCTTTCCGCTCAAGGGAGCGTATATGGGGATTGGGATTACAATGTGACCCTGGATTTCAGTAATGCCCTTAATAATGTCAGCAATGCTGATCCTGTCGAGATTTGGCAGGCGTCCGTTTCCTATTCGGGCTTTAGGGCGATGAAGATTAAAGCAGGGCAGTTCTATGAACCCTTCAGTCTGGAAGCGACCACCAGCTCCAGAGCGACCACCTTCATGGAGCGCGGCTTGCCATACGCATTTTCCCCTGTCAGAAGCGTAGGCATCGGTTTTTCCGCCGCTCCCGCAAAAGGACTATACCTGGAAGCGGGAGGGTTCACGGAAGATCTGAACTCCGCCGGCAACCTCAAAAGGGCGTTCACCGGACGCGTGGCCTATGCCCCCATCGACACAAAAGGCAGGCTGCTGCACTTTGGCGCGGGGGCCAGCTATCGTGTGCCGGGAGATAACACGCTACGCTACCGTGCCCGCCCCGAGTCCGATCTGGCCCCGGCCTGGTTTAGCACCGGGACGATAAGAAATGTCGACAACACCGTGCTGACCGGCGTGGAAGCTGCTGCCGTCAACGGCCCCGTTTCCTTGCAGGCGGAATACATGCGCTCCGATGTCAGCCGTAGTGATGGTCGGCAGGGGCGGAATATCGACGGTTATTATGTCTATGCCAGTTGGTTCCTGACCGGGGAATCGCGTCCTTACCGGGATGGCAGATTTGGTGTTATCAAACCCGAAAACCGCTGGGGCGCCTGGGAAGTGGCAGTGCGCAACAGCGCCATCAGTGATGATAGAGGCGAAAAATTCAACGACATCACGCTGGGGCTTAACTGGTACATCAACCGCCATGCCCGGCTGATGGCGAATTATGTGCGTGCCGACTACGAAAAAGGCATCGCGCAAGGTAAGGGAGATGTCTTCCAGATGCGTGGACAGGTGGATTTTTAACCTGGCAGGCGCCATGCCTTGGGCGGATCAACCCCAATCACTTCGCGATGAGCAGATATCCGCAAGGCAGCAGCGCGTACACAATGGCTGCTTGCGGCAGATATTTTTGGCGTGATTGACGATCAGTGCGTGGTATTCGTTGAACAGGTGCGTATCGGTTTTGCTGTTGTCGCTGCCCAGCGCTCTCTCGAAGGTATGGCGCAGTGACTCGTAGCCTTCATCGCCTTTGATCAGGCCGAGGCGGGAAAATAGCCGCCGGGTATAGGCGTCGATGACGAACACGGGGCGGTGAAACGCATATAGCAGGATGTCGTCGGCGGTTTCAGGGCCTATGCCATGCACGGCCAATAGGGCTTGGCGCAGGGTATGGGTATCCAGCGTCGATAATGTTTCCAGTCCGCCCTGTGCCATGTACCACGCGCAGAAACTTTGTAGGCGCTGTGCCTTGATGTTGAAATAGCCGGAAGGCTTTAGCCACTGAGCAAGATGCTCATGTGAGGCATGGGTGATGCGCGCGGGATCGAGATGATCTTGCGCCTTGAGATTGGCGATGGCTTTTTCGACGTTGGTCCACGCGGTGTTTTGTGTCAACACCGCGCCGACCATGATTTCAAAAGGGGTATCCCCCGGCCACCAGTGTTGCGGGCCGTAGTGTGCGTAGAGTGTGTCGTAGACCTTCGAGATGTGCATGGATGCGCAGGAGCGGCGAAGTCCATGTTACCGTTTGGTTGTGGACGGCTTGCGCTGCGGACTCCGCGAGTCGGGTTTTGAGTTGCGCGTTTCACGCTGTGGGCCACGAGCTTCGCGCTGCGGGGTGCGTGTTTCACGTTGTGGGCCTCGCGCTTCACCTTGTGGGCTACGCGTTTCACGCTGCGGGCCTCGTGTGTCACGTTGAGGACTACGCGTTTCGTGCTGGGGTTCTCGGCCTCGGGTCGCTGTTCCCCGGCCCTTGGCGCCGTGCTTCCGATCCCTCGCCTGCGGTTGGCTGTCAGGCACAGGGGCATCTTCCAACCCTGCAACCTGCATCAATTTTGCGATGCCGCCGGCATCAAGCTCCTCCATCTGCCCGGTGCGCATCCCTTTGCGCAGCAGGATGGGGCCATAGCGCACGCGCATCAGGCGGCTGACTTTCACGCCCTGACTTTCCCACAAACGCCGCACCTCGCGGTTACGTCCCTCTTTGAGTATCACATGATACCAATGATTGCTCCCTTCACCGCCAGCGTCTTCGATACCATCGAAGTTCGCCATGCCGTCATCCAGCATCACGCCCTGTTTCAGGCGCGCCAGCATCGCCTCATCCACCTTGCCCAGCACGCGCACCGCGTACTCGCGTTCCACTTCTGTGGAAGGGTGCATGAGCTTGTTGGCCAGCTCGCCATCGGTGGTCAGCAAAATCAGCCCGGCGGTATTGATGTCGAGACGCCCCACGGCGATCCAGCGTGCGCTAGGCAGCCTGGGGAGGTGGCCAAAAATGGTGGGGCGTCCTTCGGTGTCGGAGCGCGTGCAGACCTCGCCTTCCGGTTTGTAATAGACCAGCGCGCGGCGCTTGATTGGCTCCAGCTTATAAGTCTGCACCTCGCGGCTATCGATGGCGATTTTGTCTTGTAGCGTCACGCGGTCGCCCAATTTGGCGGGGTTGTCGTTGACGGCTATGCGCCCGGCCTCTATCCACTCCTCGATCTGACGGCGTGAACCGAGGCCTGCGTTGGCGAGTACCTTTTGCAGCCTTTCAGCAGGGGCCTGGGGAGCCGTGGTTTGGGTCTTGGTGGGGGGTGGGCGTCTTTTCATGGTGTGTGATTGTGTTGTTCCGTTGTCATCGCGGAAGCGACGGTATCATGTGTTGCATCTTCTGCAACATCGGGTAGGCCTGCAATGATGAATTCGGCCTCGGGTAAGTCTTCAAAAAGATCTCTCGACAGTTCATCGAGGCTGCGAATCTCAGCCAGCGGCGGCAGATCATTCAGACTCTTGAGATTGAAGGAATCCAGAAACTGGCGGGTGGTGCCGTACAGGGCAGGGCGGCCCGGCACTTCACGGTGACCCACTACGCGTATCCATTCGCGCTCCAGCAGGGTTTTTACAATATTTGAACTGACAGCGACACCGCGAATATCTTCGATTTCGGCGCGCGTAATCGGCTGGCGGTAGGCCATCAAGGCCAGCGTTTCCAACAGGGCGCGTGAATAGCGTGTTGGGCGCTCGTCCCACAGGCGAGAAACCCACGGCGCAAACGCCTCCTTTACCTGAAAACGGTAGCCGCTGCTGACCTCCTTCAGCTCGATGCCGCGCTGCCCGCAATCCTGGCGCAATTCGTCCAGGGCAGTGCGAAGTTCTTCGCGCGCGGGCTGTTCGCCTTCGGTAAACAGCGCCGTCAGTTGTTCCAGCGTCAAAGGATGTCCTGCCGCCAGCAGCGCCGCCTCGACTATGTTTTTAAGATGCTGCATGTTCATTTACATGACCTGGTACTTTTACATAAATCGGGCCAAATAATTCGGTCTGGATCAACTCAATAAGCGTTTCTTTTACCAGCTCCAGGATAGCGAGCAATGTTACCACTACGCCGCGTCGCCCTTCCTCAATCGTGAACAGTGTGGTGAATTCGGTAAATTTTTCGGCGCTGATGCTGCTGAGTATGTTGGACATGCGTTCACGCACCGACAGTGGCTCCAGTTGGATATGGTGGTGCGAAAACATATCGGCGCGCGCGAGCACATCCTTCAGCGCGAGCAGCACCTCGTGCAACGTCACGGTGGGCGCGATTTTAAGCACCTGCGCGTCAGGTTTGTCCACCTGCGCGGGGAACACGTCCCGGCCCATCTGCGGCAGGGTGTCGATATCCAGAGCGGCCTTTTTGTAACGCTCGTATTCCTGCAGGCGCCGCACCAGTTCCGCACGCGGATCGCCTTCCTCGCCTTCCGCCACGCCTGCCGGGCGCGGCAGCAGCATGCGCGATTTGATCTCCACCAGCATCGCCGCCATCACCAGATACTCGGCCACCAGTTCCAGGCGCAGCGTCTTCATCAGGTCGATGTACACCATGTACTGGCGAGTAATTTCGGCAATCGGTATGTTCAGAATATCCAGATTCTGGCGCTTGATCAGATACAGCAGCAGATCCAGCGGCCCCTCGAACGTCTCTAAAAATACTTCAAGCGCATCCGGGGGAATATAAAGATCCTGCGGCTGCAGCGCCATTGCCTCGCCATTCACCATGGCAAACGGCAACTCCTGTTGCTGCGGCGTTTCCACCATAGAGGTGGCAATGGTGGATGACAAGCGGCCGCTCATGGTTATAAATATTGCAGTCCCATCACCTGACGCACCTCGGTCAGCGTCGCACGCGCCACATCGCGCGCCGCCTCGCAGCCGTCGGCAACGATGTTGCGCACCAGGTTGGGATTGGCGATAAATTCCTGCTCCCGCTCACGGATCGGCACCTGTTCGGCAAGCACTGCATCAATCACCGGCTGTTTGCACTCCAGGCAACCGATTCCCGCAGAACGGCAGCCCTGCTGCACCCAATCTTTTACCTCGTCCGTTGAATAGACCTGGTGGAGCGGCCACACCGGACATTTTTCCGGATCACCGGGGTCAGTGCGGCGTCCTCGGGCCGGGTCGGTGGGCATGGTGCGTAGTTTGCGCTGCACCGATTCCGGCGCCTCGCGCAAGGTGATGGTGTTGCCGTACGACTTGGACATTTTCTGGCCGTCCAGCCCCGGCATTTTGGACATCGGCGTCAATAACGCCTGGGGTTCAGGCAGAATGATCCTGCCGCCTCCTTCCAGATAGCCAAACAGGCGTTCACGGTCGCCCAGCGTGATGTTTTGCTGCGCTTCCAGCAGGGCGTGGGCGGTCTCCAATGCTTCGCGATCGCCTTGCTCCTGATAACGCTTGCGCAAGTCCTGATAAAGTTTGGCGCTCTTCTTGCCCATTTTTTTAGCGGCGGCTTCCGCCTTTCCGGCAAAATCGGCTTCACGTCCATAGAAATGGTTGAAGCGCCGCGCGATTTCACGGGTCAGTTCGATATGCGGCACCTGATCTTCGCCCACCGGCACCAGCCCCGCCTTGTAGATAAGCACGTCGGCGCTCTGCAGCAGCGGATAACCGAGAAAACCGTAGGTGGCAAGATCCTTCTCCTTGAGCTTTTCCTGCTGATCCTTGTAAGTCGGTACCCGCTCCAGCCAGCCCAGCGGGGTGATCATCGACAACAGCAGATGCAGCTCGGCATGTTCCGGCACATGTGATTGAATGAAAAGCTTTGCCGCACCGGGATCAACCCCCGCCGCCAGCCAGTCAATCACCATGTCCCACACGCTGTTGGCAATGATTGCCGGATTTTCATATTCTGTGGTCAGCGCGTGCCAATCGGCGACCATGAAAAAGCATTCATACTCGTGTTGCAGGCGCGCCCAGTTTTTCAGCACGCCATGGTAGTGGCCAAGATGCAACTGACCGCTGGAACGCATGCCCGACAGCACGCGCTGGTGTTGTGTCGCCAAGGAATTCAAAGGTTACTCCGAAGTAATGATTGTCAAATAGGCTGGTTGGGCCAGTCATGTAGGGTGCGCCATGCGCACCATCGCCCGATCACATGCCTTTGCTTGTTGCGGTGCGTGAGACGCACCCTACACCTACAATCCCATTATAAAAAACAATGCTCCCTGCACCATATTCACTGCAGGCAGCATGATAGAGCTGAGAACCCCTGTTGCCAGCAGCCCCAACAGGATAAAAAAACCATACGGTTCGATGCGATTGAACGAATAAGCGGCACGATCCGGCAGCAGGCCGGACACCACGCGCCCGCCATCCAGCGGTGGTAACGGTATGAGGTTAAGCACCATCAGCATGACATTGATGGATATGCCCGCGCTCCCCATATATACCAATGGCCGCGCCAGCCAGTCTAATTGACCTCCCAGCACCAGCCCCAACTTCATGACCACCGCCCAGAGTATCGCCATCAGCAGGTTGGCGGTGGGTCCCGCCAGCGCCACCAGCGCCATGTCGCGCTTGGGGTTTTTCAGGTTTTCCCAGGTCACCGGCACAGGTTTCGCCCAGCCAAAAAGAAAACCGCCGATATACATCAGCAGAGCGGGCACCAGCAATGTGCCAACCGGATCAACATGCTTGATGGGATTGAGGGTCAGGCGGCCCAGCATCTTCGCCGTGGGATCCCCAAAGCGTTGCGCCACCCAACCGTGAGCGACTTCGTGGACGGTGATGGCAAACAGCACTGGCAGCGCCCACACCGCCAGACGCTGCATTATATTTAGTTCTTCCATAGGCAGAGTATAGCTGTTTTGAGGGTGTTACTGTAATCGTCCAGACAGTCTTGCCATTTTAAGTCTCAAAAGGCCCCGCATCGCCCAGGCCGCGCCGCGCCACGATCGGCGCGCCTTCAGTGAGTTCCACCACCGTGGTAGGTATGGCGCCGCAATTGCCGCCATTGATGACCAGATTGACCTGATGTCCGAGCGTGTCATACATTTCCTGCGGATCGGTCATGGGCATGTCGTCGTCCGGCAAGATCAGCGTGGAACTCATCAGCGGTTCCTCCAGCTCTTTCAGTATGGCCTGGGCAATCGGGTTGCCTGGAATGCGCAAACCGATGGTTTTACGCTTGGGGTGTTGCAAGCGGCGCGGAACTTCATGGGTTGCCTTGAGGACAAAGGTATAAGGGCCGGGTGTGTGCGTTTTCAGCAGCCGGTAGGCGGCGTTATCCACCATCGCATAGGTGGCGATTTCGGAAAGGTCGCGGCAGACGAGGGTGAAGTTATGCTTCTCGCCCAGTTTGCGTATCACCCGGATGCGGTCCATGGCGTCCTTGTTACCGATCTGGCAACCCAGGGCGTAACACGAATCCGTGGGGTAAATAATCACACCACCCGCGCGGATGATCTCCGCTGCCTGCTTTATCAGACGTGGTTGAGGATTTTCGGGGTGAATTTCGATAAACAGGGCCATATATAACCATTACAGTGACGGGACGGCATCGTGGCGGTACAATATCACGATAACGCCGTCATCCCAAATGTGGCCGAGTATTAAAACCGGCATTACAGGAAACCAAATCCAAGCATGAAGATTCTTTTTGATTTTCTTCCCATTTTTCTTTTCTTTGTCGCTTACAAGATATATGGCATCTATACCGCGACTATCGTGGCGATAGTCGCCTCGTGCCTGCAAGTCGGCTTCTTTTGGCTAAAACATCGCCGCGTTGAAATGATGCACATCATTACCCTGGTGCTGATTGGTGTGCTGGGCGGCGCCACATTGCTGCTGCATGATGAAACCTTCATCAAATGGAAACCCACCGGAGTAAACTGGCTGTTTGCCGCCGTCTTCCTCGGCAGTCTGTTCGTCGGCAAAAAGACCATGCTGGAACGCATGATGGGCAGCAACATCGCACTGCCCAAGCTGATCTGGTCGCGCCTGACCACGAGTTGGGCAATATTTTTCTTTGGTCTTGGCGTGCTTAATCTCTATGTGGCGTACAACTTCGACACCGACACCTGGGTCAATTTCAAGCTGTTTGGCATGATGGGGTTGATGCTGGTGTTTGTCATCATGCAGGCCATCTACCTCTCTCGCCACATTCAACCCGCACCGGAACCGGTAACGCAAGATTCCACTAACAAGGAGAGTTAACGTGTTATACGCCATCATTAGTCAGGATGTGGAAGAAAGCCTGGCGCTACGCATGGCGGCGCGCCCCGAGCATCTCCAGCGTCTGGAGACGCTGCGCGATGCGAGGCGTCTGGTGATCGCAGGCCCCCATCCCGCCATCGACAGCGAAACCCCCGGCCCTGCTGGTTTTAGCGGCAGCCTGGTGATTGCCGAATTCCCTTCCCTGACGGAAGCTCAGGCCTGGGCAGATGCCGATCCTTATGTGGCGGCGGGTGTTTACGCGCGCGTCATCGTCAAACCCTTCAAGAAAGTCTTGCCCTGATGTCAAATTCTGACCGCGTCACCCTGATCCGCGAACGGCTTACCGCCGCACTGTCCCCCATCAAGGTGGACATCATCGACGACAGCCACAAACACGTTGGCCACGCCGGTGCGCGGGGCGGGGGTGGCCACTTCACCGTCACTATCGTGGCCGATGCGTTTGAGGGCAAGGGGCTGCTGCAACGCCATCGCATGGTTTACGCCACCCTCGATAGCGCCATGCAGAGCGAGATACATGCGTTGAGCATCCAGGCATATACCCCGCAAGAAGCTGCATCACTCTAGTTCGGCGGGCTGTAATGATGGTTGTTTTGCCGCAAAATACCATGCTATCGTGAGAGCCAATTCGGCCAAAGTTTTTGGGGATGAGCGATGTTCCGGCGTTTTGTGCGGTTACTCTTATTTTGTTTTCTGAGCGGGACTGCCGCCAGCCTTCATGCTGCGGATGCGCCGCAGGCTGCCAGTGCCGCAGTGGGCGGCAAGAGTGTGGTGTTGACGACGGCCTATGGCACAACGCTTGATGCCTATGTCGCCGGACCGGAAGACGCCAAGCGCGGCATCCTCATTCTTCATGATCGCCGTGGCTTGGGCAATTACGCCAAGGGTTGGGTCGATCGTTTCGCCGGGCTGGGTTACCGGGCGTTGGCGATTGATCTCTATGATGGCCGTTATTCCAATGATCCGGCGCTGGCAACCCAGATCATGACCTCGGTTGATCAGGACTCCGTCAATGCCAACCTGAGTGCCGGTCTGGATTACCTGAAAGCGCCAGATCGCAAACTTGCCGCGCTGGGCTGGGATTACGGCGGCGGGCAGGCTTTGTGGGCGACACTGCAAGAACCCGGCGCGGTATCTGCTACGGTGATTTACTATGGCCCTTTGATAACGGATCTCGCGCGTCTGCGGACGTTGCAGGGTGGGGCGCTGCTGGGGATTTTCGCCAAGCGTGATGCCTGGATTACCCCGGCCAAGGTGACCGCCTTCGATGATGCGTTGCGTGAAGCGGGCACCGCGCCATTGAGTATTGTGCAATACGATGCTGATCACGGTTTTGCCAACCCCATAACCAGAGCCTATGACAGCAAACTGGCCGACGAAGCCTGGCGTAAGACCGAGGAGTTTTTGGCGCGACATCTTGCTGATTGAGGCTGTCTGGCCGAAAGCACCCCCGGAAAGTCAGGTTATAGGCCTTTTTTTTCACTATCCCTAGGCCGCGCGCCGCATTATAATCAGGGTTTAATATATCGAAAGCGTAAGCCGCCCGTTGTTACGGGCGTTTTTCTACCAGTGGAGATGATGACGTGGAATTGACCGGTGCCGAGATACTCGTCCGCTGCCTGAAGGATGAAGGCGTCGAATATGTGTTTGGATACCCTGGCGGAGCGGTGTTATTCATTTACGATGCGCTGTATCAACAGGATGATGTAAAGCATATTCTGGTGCGCCATGAGCAGGGCGCGACGCATGCTGCCGATGGTTATGCGCGCTCCACCGGCAAGCCTGGCGTGGTGCTGGTCACCTCCGGACCGGGCGCCACCAATGCCATCACCGGCATTGCCACCGCCTATATGGATTCCATTCCAATGGTCATCATCACCGGTCAGGTGCATACCTGGGCGATAGGCTCTGACGCCTTCCAGGAAGTGGATTCCGTCGGTATTACCCGCCCCTGCGTGAAGCACAACTTCCTGGTCAAGGATATCAAAGACCTGGCAACGACCATCAAAAAGGCATTCTATCTTGCGACTACCGGGCGCCCCGGCCCCGTCGTGGTGGATGTCCCCAAGGATGTCACTATGCACCGGGCGGAATACTCCTACCCCGAAGAGGTGGCAATTCGCTCCTATCATCCAGTGATGAAGGGCCATCCTGGACAGATCAAGAAGGCCGTGGATTTAATGCTGACGGCCAAACGCCCCATGATCTATACCGGCGGCGGCGTGATATGGAGCGGCGCGTCGTCATCGCTGACTGAAATGACGCGCATGCTCGGCTATCCCATCACCAACACCCTGATGGGGCTGGGCGCTTATCCCGCTACGGACAAGCAATCCCTTGGCATGTTGGGTATGCACGGCACTTATGAGGCCAATATGGCGATGCACCATTGTGATGTGCTGATCGCCATCGGCGCGCGCTTTGATGATCGCGTGGTGGGCAAGGTCGAATATTTTTGTCCCGAGGCGGAAATTATTCATGTCGATATCGATCCGTCCTCGATTTCCAAGAGCGTCAAGGTGGACGTGCCCATCGTCGGCGACGTGGATCATGTTGTGAAGGAAATGATCCGCCTGCTCAAAGAGGACAAACGCACGCCGGATCAAGCGGCGCTTGCGCAGTGGTGGGATCAGATCAACGAATGGCGCGGGGTCAATTGCCTGAAGTACGACCGCAACAGCGCGCTCATCAAGCCGCAATTCGTGCTGGAGACCCTCTATAACGTCACGCAGGGCGACGCTTTCGTCACCTCCGACGTGGGTCAGCATCAGATGTGGGCGGCGCAGTTTTACAAATTCGACAAGCCGAATCGCTGGATCAACTCGGGTGGTCTTGGCACGATGGGTTTTGGTCTGCCCGCTGCGATGGGTGTGCAACTCGCGCACCCCGACGCGACCGTGGCATGCGTGACCGGCGAGGCCAGTATCCAGATGTGTATCCAGGAGTTGTCCACCTGCCGTCAGTACGGTTTGCCGATCAAGGTTATCAATCTCAATAACCGCTACATGGGCATGGTGCGCCAGTGGCAGGAGTTCTTCTACGAAGGCCGCTATGCCATGTCGTACATGGAGGCATTGCCGGATTTCGTGAAGCTGGCGGAGAGTTATGGTCATGTCGGTATGAAGATCGAAAAACCTTCCGATGTCGAACCGGCGCTGCGCGAAGCCATGAGCCTCAAGGACCGCCTGGTGTTCATGGACTTCATCACCGACCAGACGGAAAACGTTTACCCCATGATCGCCCAGGGCAAAGGCCATCATGAAATGCATTTGTCGCCGGAAAGAGAGTTGGCTTAATCATGCGTCATATTATTTCCATACTGATTGAAAACGAGTCTGGCGCATTGTCGCGCGTTGCCGGATTGTTCTCGGCGCGCGGCTACAACATTGAGTCGCTCACTGTTGCGCCCACCGAAGATCCCTCCCTGTCGCGCATGACTCTGGTAACGCGCGGCTCTGATGAAATTGTCGAGCAAATCACCAAGCAATTGAACAAGTTGGTTGACGTAGTTAAACTAATAGATTTGACCGAAGGTCCGCACATTGAGCGTGAGATGATGCTGATCAAGCTCCGTGCGGCGGGTGATGCGCGTGAGGAACTAAAGCGGCTGGTTGATATCTTTCGCGGTCATATCATCGACGTGACGATAGCCACCTACACTGTCGAACTGACAGGCACGGGTGAAAAGCTGGATGCCTTTATTCAGGCGGTGGGTTCTGCCGCGATACTGGAGACGGTGCGGTCAGGTGTGTCCGGGATTGCCCGTGGCGAGAAAAGCCTGCACCTGTAGAGCCTGCCCGATCAAAAAACGAATTTTTATTTTTACATTGCAATAAGGAAAAACCATGAATATCTATTACGACAAAGACGCTGACCTTTCCATCATCCGTGAAAAGAAAGTGGCAATTATTGGTTATGGTTCACAGGGTCACGCGCACGCCAACAACCTGAAAGACTCGGGTGTTAATGTGGTGGTCGGGCTGCGTTCCGGCTCTTCCTCGGAGTCCAAAGCCATAAAAGCAGGTCTTACGGTCAAAAGCATCGAAGAGGCAGTGCAGGGCGCCGATGTGGTAATGATCCTGGCACCTGATGAGCATCAGGCCGTGCTATACCGTGATTCGATTGAGCCAAACATCAAGCAGGGCGCGGCGCTGGCCTTTGCCCACGGCTTCAACATCCACTTTGGCCAGATCGAGCCGCGCGCCGATCTGGACGTGATCATGATTGCCCCCAAGGGTCCCGGCCACCTGGTGCGCTCCACTTACACGCAGGGCGGCGGTGTGCCGAGCCTGATCGCAGTCAGCAAAAACGCCTCCGGCAAGGCCAAGGAAATCGCACTTTCCTACGCCAGCGCCAACGGTGGTGGTCGTGCAGGCGTCATCGAAACCAACTTCCGTGAAGAGACCGAGACCGACCTGTTCGGCGAACAGGCCGTGTTGTGCGGCGGTGCGACCGCGCTGGTACAGGCAGGCTTTGAGACTCTGGTGGAGGCTGGTTACGCCCCCGAGATGGCTTACTTCGAGTGCCTGCACGAGCTCAAGCTGATTGTTGACCTGATGTACGAGGGCGGCATAGCCAATATGCGCTACTCGATCTCCAACACCGCCGAGTATGGCGATCTTACCCGTGGCCCGCGCATTGTCACCGAGCAGACCAAGGCGGAGATGAAGCGTATTCTCACGGAGATCCAGAACGGTGAGTTCGCGCGCGAGTTCATCCTGGAAAATCAGGCTGGCGCCGCCACCTTGAAGGCCAAGCGCCGCATTGGCCGCGAGCATCAGATCGAAGTCGTTGGCGCCAAGCTGCGCGACATGATGCCGTGGATCAAGGCCAATAAAATCGTGGATCAGAGCAAGAATTGATCACGCGACCTGGGGTGCCCTCTCTCTCACTGAGAGAGGGTGGCAGGAAAAAGGGTGGGTGCCTGTGACGGACGAAGAAACACCCGATACCAACGGCGTCCCGCGCAGCAGGGGTATTTACCTGCTGCCCAATCTGTTTACCACCGCTGGCCTGTTTGCTGGATTCTACGCCATTGTGGCGGCGATGAACGGGCGCTTCGAGCCAGCGGCGGTGGCGATTTTTATCGCCATGATCATGGACGGTATCGACGGTCGCATCGCCCGTCTCACCAACACCCAAAGTGACTTCGGCAAGGAATATGACAGCCTTGCCGACATGGTTTCGTTTGGGCTTGCCCCGGCGCTGGTGGTGTACATATGGTCATTGTCTGCGCTCGGCAAGATCGGCTGGCTGGCTGCGTTCATCTATGCTGCGGCAGCCGCTTTACGCTTGGCGCGCTTCAATACCCGCATAGGTTTGGTCGATAAACGCTACTTTCAAGGCTTGGCGAGTCCTGCCGCAGCCGGCTTAATCGCGGGCATGGTCTGGGTATGCAACGACTATGGGCTAAACGGTAAGGAATTGACGGTGATGGCATTCTTTCTCACCGTCGCCGCCGGTGTGCTGATGGTCACCAACATCTACTACCTCAGCTTCAAGGACCTTGACCTCAAAAACAAGGTGCCTTTCATCGCTGTCGTGGCGGTGATGCTGATCTTTGTGTTCATCTCGCTCAGCCCACCGGAGGTGCTGCTGGGCGTGTTTTTGCTGTACGGATTGTCAGGGCCGGTGTCCGCCGTTTTCCGCATGTACAAAAAACGTGCGCAGCGCAAAGCTCTACCGCCTCCTCCCGAGTAGGCGGTTTTTTTGCTTGCATTTGGGTTTTCTTTGTATTAGCGTAGGGCACATGAATGCAATCCACGCAATAAGATGCTCGTCGCCTGCCGTTTACGGTAAGGCCGGGTTGCGCCCTTTGTCATCCTTTCTTCCGCTGTCACATCTGCGACTCCTGCTGCCGTAAGGCAGACAACTATCCCTTTCGGCTCCCTTGGGAGCCTACACGTAAGACATAACGATCCAGATCTGTCAGGTGCTTTAAATAAAGCGCATGCAAGCGATTGCCCATGTCTGGACCATTCAAGTAACATGATAGGCAAATAGCGGAGTACATCATGAGCGACAAATTGATTATTTTTGACACCACCTTGCGTGACGGCGAGCAAAGCCCTGGCGCGTCCATGACGCGTGATGAAAAGGTGCGCATCGCCAAGGCGCTGGAGCGCATGCGGGTGGATGTTATCGAGGCCGGTTTCCCGGTCGCCAGTCCCGGTGATTTCGAGGCGGTGCAGGCGGTGGCGAACGCCGTCAAGGACAGCCGTGTATGCGCTTTGGCGCGGGCGCTGGATAAAGACATCGACCGTGCCGGTGAGGCCTTGCGCGGCGCCAATGCGGCGCGCATTCACACCTTTATCGCCACGTCGCCCATTCACATGAAAATGAAGTTGCGCATGGAGCCGGATCAGGTGGTGGAGCAGGCCGTGAAGGCGGTGAAGCGCGCCCGGCAATACACCGATGATGTCGAGTTTTCCCCTGAAGATGCGGGGCGTTCGGAAATCGATTTTCTCTGCCGGGTGATTGAGGCGGTGATCGATGCAGGTGCGCGTACCGTCAACATCCCCGATACCGTGGGTTACAATTTGCCGCACCAGTTCGGCTCGTTGATTCGTACCTTGCTCGAACGCGTGCCGAACGCCGACAAGGCAGTGTTTTCCGTGCATTGCCATAACGACCTCGGCTTGGCGGTGGCGAACTCGCTTTCCGCCGTATTGAACGGTGCGCGTCAGGTGGAATGCACCATCAATGGTTTGGGCGAGCGTGCTGGCAATGCTGCGTTGGAAGAGATTGTCATGGCGGTGCGCACGCGGCCCGATATCTTCACCTGCCATGTGGATCTTGATGCCACCCAGATCGTGCCGTGTTCGCGCCTGGTGTCAGGCATCACCGGTTTTGCGGTGCAGCCGAACAAGGCGATTGTGGGCGCCAATGCCTTCGCTCACGAATCCGGCATACATCAGGATGGCGTGTTGAAGAGCCGCGAGACCTACGAAATCATGCGCGCTCAGGATGTTGGTTGGTCTGCCAACCGCATGGTGCTTGGCAAGCATTCTGGGCGCAACGCCTTCCGCACGCGCTTGCAGGAACTTGATATCAGCTTTGATTCAGAAGAAGAGTTAAACGCCGCGTTTTCGCGCTTCAAGGACTTGGCCGACAAGAAACACGAGATTTATGACGAGGATCTCCAGGCCTTGGTGACTGAGGCCAATCTTGCTGCGGAGAATGAGCATATCAAGCTGGTTTATTCAAAAGTGTGTTCAGAGACCGGCGAAATGCCTAACGCGCTGGTGACGTTGTGGATTAACGGCGCTGAACAACAAGGTGCAGCTCAAGGCGATGGCCCGGTGGATGCGGCCTTCAAGGCCATCGAATCTATCGTCAACAGTGGCACGCAGTTGATGCTGTACTCTGTAAACAATATCACCAGCGGCACTGACTCCCAAGGTGAGGTGACGGTGCGCATGGAAAAGGGCGGTCGCATTGTCAACGGCCAAGGCGCGGACACCGATATCGTGATTGCCTCTGCCAAGGCGTATATCAATGCTCTGAACAAGATCATCGCGCCGGCGGAGCGCGCCCATCCGCAACTGTGAGGGGGTGGATAGGTGAAAGCCGGTGAATGACCAGCGATTGGACTACCTTGATGCCATGGGAATACAGGCGTGGGAGCGCCGGGTGCCTGTGGCTGCGCCTGAAATCGACGGCAGGGGCGAGATTGAAGCTCGCCCCTCTGTCCCTCCCTTGCAAAAAGGGGATAGGGGGGATTCATGGGATGAGCTGCAAGCACAAGTAGCGGCATGCGCGGCCTGCGCACTGCATAAAGGGCGTACCCAGACCGTATTCGGTGTCGGCAGTCATCAGTCCCGATGGATGGTCATCGGTGAGGCCCCCGGCGCTGATGAAGACCGTCAAGGCGAGCCCTTCGTGGGGCGCGCTGGTAAGCTGCTCAACGCCATGCTGCTCGCCATAGGGCTGAAGCGTGAGGAAGTGTACATCGCCAATGTCGTTAAATGCCGCCCCCCCAACAATCGTGACCCGTTGCCGGAAGAGGCGGCGGCGTGCGAGACTTACCTCAAACGTCAGATTGCCCTGCTGCAGCCCAAGGTCATTCTCGTGGTAGGCCGAATCGCGGCGCACAATCTGCTTAAAACGGACAGCACCTTGGGCGCCTTACGCGGTAAACAGCTTCGCTATGCGGATACCGGCATTCCGGTGGTGGTGACCTATCATCCCGCCTATTTGTTGCGCTCCCCCAGGGAAAAACGCAAGGCATGGGAAGACCTGCAATTTGCGCGCAGGGTTTCTTCAGAAGAAAAGTAACTTTGCGCCCAAAAACGAATTTAAACGCCAGCCACATCAGGCTCATGACCGTTGAGGATCTGACCTCCGTCATGGCGATTGAGTTGCGCGCTTATCCTTTCCCGTGGACGGAAGGCATTTTTCGCGACTGCCTGCGAGTGGGCTATAGCGGCTGGGTGATCGAACGCAACGGCGAAATCCATGGCTATAGCGTCATCATGGCGGGTGGCGGGGAGGCGCATGTGCTGAACCTCTGCGTCAAACCCGAGTCACGCGGAGAGGGGTTGGGGCGCCTGATGATGGAGCACATATTGACCCAGGCAAGCCGCCTCAAGGCCGATACCCTGTTGCTTGAGGTGCGTCCCTCAAATCAGGCCGCGATTCATCTCTATCACTCGATGGGGTTTAACGAGCTGGGGGTGCGCAAGGGCTATTATCCGGCAGCGGGCGGCAGGGAAGACGCGTTGATCCTGGCGCGGCATATGTGATAGTGGGTCACCAAGATGTACATTGGATATCCATATGAAATGCTACCAGGTCGACTCCCCCGCGAACAAATCCTCCAATTTTTCTCGTGCCCGTACCAAGTAGGCCTTGTCTCCATCCACCATCACTTCGGCCGCGCGCGGGCGGGTGTTGTAGTTGGAACTCATGACGAAGCCATAGGCTCCGGCGGAGCGTACTGCGAGCAGGTCACCGGGCTGGATGTTGAGCTGGCGGTCTTTGCCGAGGAAGTCGCCGGTTTCGCACACCGGGCCGACGATGTCGTAGAGGCGCGATGCGCTGTCTGTATTGGGTAGCACGGGGATGATTTCTTGCCAGGCCTTGTACAGGGCGGGGCGGATCAGGTCGTTCATGCCTGCGTCGACAATCGCAAAATTCTTGTGTGCGGTGCATTTCAGGTATTCGACCGTGGTGAGCAGCACGCCGGCATTGCCTGCGATGGCGCGGCCTGGTTCGAGCAGGATTTTGTAAGGTCTTCCTTCCAGTTTTTTCAGCAATGCTGCGGCGTATTCCGCCGGGCTAGGCGGCGTTTCATCGCTGTAGGGAATGCCCAGGCCGCCACCGATATCCAGATGCTGGATGGTGATGCCCTGTGCGGCGAGTTCGTCCACAAGTTTCAATACCCGGTCCAGGGCGTCGACAAAGGGTGTGGCCTCGGTCAATTGTGAGCCGATATGGCAGTCCACACCTACGATGTCGATGTGCGACAGTTCGGCGGCGCGGGCGTATGCCGCCGGGGCTTCGGCGATGTCGATGCCGAATTTGTTCTCTTTCAGGCCGGTGGAGATATAGGGATGGGTACGTGCATCCACATCGGGGTTGACACGCAGCGACACTGGCGCGCGCATGCCCATCTGTGCCGCTACGGCATTGAGGCGCTCCAGTTCGGCTACGGATTCGACGTTGAAGCAATAAATGCCCACTTCCAGCGCACGGCGCATTTCGTCGGCGCGCTTGCCTACGCCGGAAAATACCACTTTACTTGCATCGCCCCCGGCGCGCAGTACGCGTTCCAGCTCACCGGCGGAAACGATGTCGAACCCCGAGCCGAGTCGCGCCAGGATATTGAGCACGGCGAGATTGGAGTTGGCCTTGACGGCGTAACACACCAGATGGTCGCGCCCGGCGAAGGCGCGGTCGAAGGCATGCCAGTGGCGTTCGAGCGTGGCGCGTGAATAGACATAGCAGGGGGTGCCATGCGTGCGGGCGATCTCGGCGAGGTCGACGTCTTCGGCGCACAGCCGCCCGTTGCGGTAGGTAAAGTGATCCATGAATGATTGACTCTGTTTAGCGTTGTGGTTGAGTAGGCGCGGGTTTT
>CAMTYI010000017.1:0-7254 GCA_947085925.1 uncultured Gammaproteobacteria bacterium | reverse complement strand
ATCGCATCTTGCGTAGCTCCTGCATGAATGCTGTCCGGTTCATAGCTTGCCCCCCCCCCTGTGGAAGGCCACTATAAAACCGGACAGATCATGTGCTACAACTTAGGACAGTTTACTTGCTCGCTACACGGGTTTGAAAAAGTGATTGACATCGACGTATGAAGATTTTATATTTATTCATAATAACTGGGGCGCAGGGCTAGAGTACCTGGATTAGGGCGGGTGTAACGCTAAGAATACGATGGTGGGCGAAGGGGGGTGTGCGATTGATGCGAAGAATCTAAAAGGGTGTGCTCAGGCACTTTCGCTTCAGGGCCGTTGTCCCTCATGCCATTGCCAGATCCACGTGCTTGAAGGAAATGCCCTCGCGGTGATCAAGGCGGCCGTGATAAAGGCTGATTTGAATAATCTGGTGGCCTATGCAAAGTGCCCCAAGTGCAAAAGCTGGTTGATTGTTCCGTTACGCTATGCTCCATCTTGAAAGTTCGCCGCTGATTAGTTGTGCTGGCTGAAACGGCCTTTGCAGGACGCAAGTTCATGTGGTCGTGTTTTTGATTTTTTTGAAATGAATCGACGGTAAAGAAGTCTTAGCATCAAGACAAAAAAGCCGCACAGATCAAGAGAGTTTCCTCTCTATGGTCTGTGCGGCTTTTTTGTTTCCGGGGCGCGTTTGTCGGTTGGTGATTGTGCGTTTCGGCGTAGGGGTGGGGCGGGCTTTGGCTGCTTTGTGTGTGTACTGTGCCTGTGAGTGATGAAAGAAACAATGTCTTTGGCGCCGATGAGGTGCATTGAGCGAAGTTTTTGGGTGGCGTTCAGCGGCGGTGTGCCCAGAATGCCAAACCAGACGCTTTTTCCCCTGGGAATATCTGTGCTGCTGCATGTCGTGGCAGTGCTGACGTACCTGCATTGGCCGACAGCGACAGACAAGGCCATGGATGAAGCTGTAGAGCAAAGGATTGTGGTCGATCTTCTTCAGGCAGCGGCCGAACCCGTGCTGGTGCCTGTGCAAAAGACAGCCAGTGAGACAGTTGCAAACCATCAGAAGATGTCCGCTGCGCCGCCGTCCATGCGCACGTCGGCAATAAGTAGTGTGTCGGTAACATCCGAGGCCCTTCCAATATCAAGGATGCCTGAGCTGGTGCCGGATGAACCAGCCGTAAAGGTGCCGGTTGCCTTGCCGCAGAAGGAGGAGGCAGCGGCGCCGGTCGTTGCGGAAGTGCAGCATCGTTCGGTTGCCGCAGCACCCTCGCCGCTATCGGCGGCTCAACCATCGGCGCACGGCGCCGCGCTGCCGGAGGGGCCGGTGGTGATTGCGCCGCAACGCCCTGGCATGCCGGATGAGGATGGTTTGGGGGAGTTTAAGAATGCGGTCATCGGGCATCTGGAACGCTTCCGCAATTATCCCAGGCAGGCGAGGGATCGCGGCATTAGTGGGGTTGTTTATGTGCAATTTGTGATTAATGCGGATGGGCATGTCGAGCGGGTGGACGTGGTGCCGCCACGGGAGTCGCATCCCTTATTGGAGCAGGCCGCGATGGATACGATTCGCAGGGCATCGCCGCTGCCGGGTGTGCCCGAGCGATTGAAAAAAGCAGCGCAGATTACGCTCCGGTTTGCCATGCAGTACGAGTTGCGCTAGGAGAAGGTGTTTGGATCAATATCAAGAAGGGAGTTTTATGAAAAAAATGTTACTCGGTTCGCTCAAGGCTCAAGCGATTTTTATGGTCATTATGCCTGTTGCGTGGTCGGCGGATGCGCCAGCGGACAAGAAGAAAAAATCAGTGGATCTCGGAAACGTGGTGATTACCGAGGCTAAAAATCCCGTGGCCAATTTGCCGGCGTCGGTGACTATCATCGAAGGTGAAGAGCTGGAGAGGCAGCCTATCATCAAGGGGATCGATATATTGCGCGCCATCCCCGGTGTCATGCCGGTGGATTATAACCAGGGTGGCGTTCCCAATGAGTTTGTGATGCGGGGATTCACCGGCGGGCATGGCAATATTGCGGCCGTGTTTATGGATGGCGCGCCTCTGAATGAGACGACATCGCATGCCGACGGCATGGTGGATTTCAATATGCTCATTCCCGAGGAAATCGAGCGTGTCGAGGTAATCAAGGGTCCATTCTCGGCGCTGTATGGTAATTATTCCCGTGCCGGCAGTATCAATATCATCACCAAAAAACGCGTCAATGAACGTGTCGGACGATTTTCTGCGGGCAGTTGGGGTACGCAACGGGGTGCGGTAACGCTGGGCAGCTCTGATGGCCGCGCCAGTCAGTATTACGCTCTGGAGATGTTCAAAACGGATGGCTACCGGGATAACAGCGATATGCGTCGTGGCAATCTCTCGGCGAAGTGGACATATGATCTGACGTCGCAGTCGAGCCTGCGGGCGGGGGTGCGCATGTATACCACCGATTTTAATGCGCCAGGTTATCTCCCCGGCAGTGAATGGGATGCGGGCAATTACAGGAAGTCATTGTTTCCCTTTGATGGCGGCAAAAAGGATCGGCGCGAGATCAATCTCAACTACAACTATGCCCTGTCGGCGACCGACAATATCGGTATCACGTTCTTTAATTACAACAGTGATCTGACCCGCTTTGCCGATTTCGGTGGTGGCCAGCGCGAGGAATACAATTCCTTGACCGGTAATATGCTCAAGGCACTGTACAGCAAACGCGGAAGTTATTTTACCAGTGAGGATACGCTGCTGGTCGGACTCGATGTGCTGCGTGAGTCGGGTGACAGCACGCGATGGTGTACGGAGAAACGGGTGCGCGGCGGTGATCCGGTGCGATGCGCCACGGGTGCGGCACCCAGCCTTGGCCGCGAATTCACCATGAACAGTTATGCGGTGTTTATGCAGGGCGAGGCGAGGCCGGTCGAACCGCTCAAGGTGACGCTGGGTGCGCGCTATGACATGTTCAAGGGCGAGCTGAATCGCAGTGTTGGTAGTCCTGCAGGAAACTTCAACAACAATATTAATGCCTTCAGCCCGAAGGCAGGCGCCCTTTATACGCTTGCGCCGGGCTATGACGTTTTCGGCAATGTGGGCAGCGGCTTTCAGCTTCCTGATGATTTTGCGAAGTTCGATAACCCTGATCTCAAACCGACACGCTTGGTCTCTTATGAAGTGGGTACCCGCTTCCGTCCTTCGCCTCGTATCCGTGGCTCTCTTGCCTACTTCATCACCGACTCGCGCGATGAGATTGTCACTACGATCGATCCGGTCCGCGGCCCTTTGCTGGTAAACAAGGGCAAGACACGTCGGCAGGGTGTCGAGGGCGAGTTGAATGTGGCCGTTACGCAGGCGCTGATGGCGTTCGGCAACTACACCTACAACGACGCGAAATACAAGGACTTTGTCGATTCCGGCAGTGATTTTTCCGGCAACCGGATTGTCGGGATACCACGGCATCTGTTCAGCGCAGGCATCGACTATCTTGATCCGCAAGGCTTTGGCGGACGGCTGACGGTGCGCGGTATTGGTAACCGTGCGCTGACGGATGACAACACGCAGTCTACCGGGGGTTATACCGTTGTCGATGCCCAAGCCTATTACCGCTGGAAGGGCTACACCTTCGATATCAAGGCATCGAACATTCTGGATAAGAGATATTCCGATGCGGTGTTTTATTTTTCGGGTGGCCCACAGTATGGCGTAAGTCTCCCGTTCAACGTCATGGCATCCGTCAAGACGGATTTCTAAGTCATGAAAAATCGTAATGGCATGAAGACACCGTTGTTGTATGCCTTCGGCATCATGCTGCTGGCGTCCGGGTGCGGGAGGGAGGAACCTTCCGCCCCGGCTTCGGCCGCCAAGACATCAGCACCAAAGACCTTGGTGGTGGCGCGTGCCAGTGAGCCGGAATGGCTCAATCCGGTGGCGGGCCACCAGCACGCCGATTCTGACATGGCGCTGTTTCGTGGCCTGTTCAAGGTGAATGCGAAAAATGAGCTGGTGCCGGACATGGCGGAGTCATGGGAAGTTTCGCCGGATGGTAAGGTTTACACCATCCGGCTGCGTTCCAATATCAAATGGCATGACGGTGTTTCTTTTAGCGCGGAAGATGTCAAGTTCACCATTGCCGCCATCCAGGACCCCGGGAATCACAGCGGAATGAGCAAGGCGGTCAAGGAAATTAAAATGGTGGAGGCAGTCGATCCGCTGACCGTGCGGATCACGCTCGACCAGCCGCTGGCGCCGCTGCTGAGCCGATTGAAGCTGGGCATGATTCCCAGGCATGCTCTCCAGGGAAAGGACTTCAACACCGATCCCTTCAACTATTCACAGCCTGTCGGCACCGGGCCTTTCAAATTCAAAGAATGGAAACGGGGGGAATATCTCATTCTTGAAGCCAATCCGGATTTTTACAACGGACGGCCCAAGCTCGACCGGGTGATTTATAAATTTCTCCCTGATCCTAATGTGAGACTGGTGCAGTTGAAGAAGGGCGAAATCGATGTCGCCCAGTTGACGCCGAAACAAGTGCCAGCCATCAAGGACTCCGATGCAATAGGCCTGGAGGTCGTTGAGTCCGCGGACTATCGGGTGATGATGTTCAATTTCCGTTATCCGTTGTTTCAGGACGTGCGAATCCGGCAGGCCATTCAGTATGCCAACGACCGCAAGGCGCTGGTGGACGGAGCCTTGGTTGGCTATGGTAGCCCGGCCTATGGCCCGTTGCAATTCAACTGGGTGTCTTCGTCCGATATCCCGCGCCACGACAATGATCTCAAGCGCGCCGAAGCGCTGTTCGCCGAAGCGGGTTGGCAGCGTGGCAAGGATGGCGTTATGGGAAAAAATGGTCAACGTCTGTCGTTTCCGCTGACCGTGCCGACCAATGATCCGGTGCGGACTGATCTTGCCGTCTTATTGGCGAGTCAATTGAAACGCGCCGGTATCGAGGCCATCGTCGAGGTGAAGGATTGGTCGGTGGTCAAGATTCCGAAGGTGCAGGCGCTGATTCTGGGCGGAGGTTTTCCCGATGAACCGGATGATGATCTTTACAACTTTTTTTCCGGCGATATCGGTGATAAAGGCAGCAATTACAGTGGATACAACAGTCCACGCATCGATGCACTGTTGATGCAGGGGCGTGCGGCGTTGGATCCGCAGACGCGCAAGCAGATCTATCAGACGGTGCAAAAACAGATGGTACTCGATCCTCCCTATAACTACCTGGTGTATCTGAAACACATCTACGGAGTGCGCAAGGGAGTCTCGGGATTCAGTCATCGCATCTTTGGCCACGGCACCTCGCCATTGTGGAATATCGAGGAGTGGACGATGGGGGAGAAGCCGTAGCGTGCCGCGTTACCTTGTTTTTCGAATGCTGGGGATCATTCCCCAATTGATGCTGCTCAGCATCCTCGCTTTCTTGATCATGAAAGCCGCACCGGGCGATCCGGTGGCGAGCCTGGTCGGTGGCCGTGAGTTCATGGCGGAGGCGGATTACCAGCGCGTATCGCACAATCTCGGGCTCGATCGCCCAGTGCTGGTCCAGTATGGCATCTGGTTCGGGAATATCCTCAATGGCGATTGGGGCCGTTCAATCGCCGATGGACGCGAGATCCGTGGCATTGTCCTGGAGGGCGTGCGCGCCACGCTGATTCTGGTTGGATTTTCCTGGCTGATGATTTCGTTGCTGGCCATCAGCGCGGGCTACTGGGCGGGGACACGGGCGCATTCATGGGCCGACTATGTGATCAGTGCGCTGGCGCTGATCAGTTTCGCGACCCCGGCGTTCTGGTTGGGTCTGATCCTCATCCTGATTTTTTCCGTGCATTTGGAATGGCTGCCTTCGGCTGGTCGGTCAACACTGGGGCGCGAGGGGGGCTTGGCCGACCAGGCGGGTCATCTTGTATTGCCCGTGATGACGATCGTGCTGACCCATGTCGGCCCCTATATCCGCTTGGTGCGTGGCAGTGTGTGCGACGTGCTCTCCGCTGATTTCTTCCGTGCCGCGCGGGCGAGGGGACTTGCAAGGATGACCTTGGTTCGCCGTTATCTGCTGCCGAATGCGCTTACGCCGTTTATCACCTGGGCGGGATTTTCATTTCCATTGCTGGTCGGCGGGATCTTCATCGTGGAATGGGTTTTCGGCTGGCCGGGTATCGGCCGCTTGTTTCTCCAGGCGGCCATCTCCAGAAACTATCCGCTGCTGATGGCAGTGGTGCTGGTGACGGGCGTGCTGGTCATCATCGGCAATCTGGTGGCCGATCTGCTGGTGGCTTGGCTGAATCCGAAACTGCGGAGGGGGCATGACAGGTGACGTGCGGATGGTGATGAGGCTGCCGGGCGTTATTCAATTGACGCGTGCGATGCCATTGTTTTTCCGGCATCGTCTTGCGCAGGCGGGTTTTTGGGTGCTGGCCGTTATTGCGATGCTGTCCTTGTTCGGTCCTTTGTTGTTCGGAAATGATGCGCTTGCCCCTGACGCGAGCCGGATGTATTCACCGCCTTCGGCCGAGCATCTTCTTGGCACCGACCAGTTGGGGCGCGATTTGTTTTTGCGTGTCCTTGAAGGAGGGCGGGTGTCATTACTGACAGGGCTGGCTGCAACCCTTCTGGCGACGCTTCTTGGCTGCCTCTACGGCATCGTCAGCGGCATGGCGAGCGTATGGCTGGACCGCATTTTGATGGGGCTTCTCGATGCGCTGATCGCGATTCCGGTGATTTTGCTGGTGATCGTCTCGCAAGCGTTCGGCGAATCCAGTTTACTGAAGGTCGCGCTTGTCATCGCACTGGCGAGCTGGATGGGAACGGCGCGCATGATGAGAACGGAGTGCCGCACATTGATGGAAACGGATTTCATCAAGGCGGCCATCGCCGGCGGCGCATCGTCGATACGCCTGGTCTTCAGGCATCTGCTGCCCAATACGCTGGCGCCGCTGGTGGTGGTTGTTACCGTCGGAGTAGGGCAGGCGATCCTGCTGGAGTCGACACTCAGTTTCTTGAATCTCGGTGTGCCAGCGACAGTGCCGAGCTGGGGGAATCTGCTCGGTAACGGCATGAGCAGTGTATTGAGTGGCGCATGGTGGGTGGTGCTCCTCCCGGGTTTGTCGATCGTTTTGACAGTACTCGCTATCAACCTGATCGGTGATGGTTTGCGCGACACCATTGATCCAAAACACCGGAGTCAATATTGAACACACGTCCTTCTCTTCTGTCCGTGTCGAATCTCAAGAGCGGCTATTTCACGCGCCATGGAACGATCTCCGCAGTCGATGGCGTCAGTTTCGATCTT
>CAMTYI010000016.1:0-3886 GCA_947085925.1 uncultured Gammaproteobacteria bacterium | reverse complement strand
TCAATCTGTGCAACAAAAAACCCCGTGCTAGGACGGGGCTTTTTGCAGAGCGCTGTACCAAGCCGCTTTTTAATCAGGAATAACGCTTACAACCCTGCGACTGTGAGGCCCTTTGGTTGCGAATACCACAGTGCCCGCTGCTTTGGCGAACAGGGTATGGTCGCGACCGCAGCCGACATTTACGCCAGGGTTAAAGTGTGTGCCGCGTTGTCTGACAATGATATTGCCGGCCAGCACGCGCTCGCTGCCAAAGCATTTTACGCCAAGACGTTTTGATTCTGAATCACGGCCGTTGCGAGTAGAGCCGCCTGCTTTTTTATGTGCCATTTTTGTATGACCTCAATAACGTGTGATAATTTTGGAGGGATTAACCAGCGCTGATGCCAGTGATCTGTAGCTCCGTGTAATTCTGGCGGTGCCCGGTTATGTTGCGGTAATGCTTGCGGCGACGCATTTTGACGATTTTGATCTTTTCGCCACGCCCATGTGATTTGACGGTAGCTGTTACTTTGCCGCCCGCTACATAGGGTGCGCCGATTTTAATGTCGTCACCGTTGGCGACCATCAACACCTGATCAAAGTCGAGCGAGGCGCCTTCTTCAACCGCCAGTGTCTCAACCTTCAGTACGTCACCTTCGGTAACCCGGTACTGCTTTCCGCCGCTCATAATCACCGCGTACATAAATTCTTTTCTCCAAATTCTTGCTTCGTAACCAAGCCCCGGCGCAAACGGTTTTCGCCTTTGGGCTTTGGTAAAACGTCAATTCTAACGCCCGACGGGAAAAAGGTCAAATGGTAATGTTGAAACAAACTTGGATTTCAATATGAATTTGCCCTTGTAAGGCGTCGTTTATAGCTTCTACAATGGCAACATGCCAGAACTCGCCAAAAACCGTATTCACTATCATTACAACAAGGCAATGATGAGCCTCGAAACCGTAAGTGCTCTGATTGAGGATGACCTGCGCGCCGTTGACGCACTGATCCGCAAGCGGCTGCATTCAGATGTTGTACTTATCAATCAGCTTGGGCATTACATCATCAACAGCGGCGGCAAGCGCCTGCGCCCGAAACTGGTGTTGTTGAGCGCGCGCGCCTTCGATTACGGCGGGGCGCGCCATGTCGATCTTGCCGCAGTCATTGAATTTATCCATACCGCCACGCTGCTGCATGACGACGTGGTGGATGGCTCGGAGCTGCGCAGGGGCAGGGATACCGCCAATGCCATCTGGGGTAACGAGGCCAGCGTGCTGGTGGGCGACTTCCTGTATTCCCGGTCTTTCGAGATGATGGTGGACGTGCGCAGCATGCGGGTCATGGAGATTCTGGCCCACGCCACCAATACCATTGCTGAAGGCGAGGTGATGCAGTTGCTTAACTGCCACGATGCTGATACCACCGAGGAGCGTTATCTCAACGTTATCCATTGCAAAACGGCCAAGCTGTTTGAGGCTTCGGCGCGGCTTGGCGCGGTGTTAAGCGGGCGTCCGGAGGAGGAGGAGCGCGCCATGGCCGCCTATGGGATGCATCTGGGCACGGCTTTTCAGCTTATCGATGACGTGCTGGATTACAGCGCTTCATCGCTGGAGATGGGCAAAAATGTCGGCGATGACCTCGCCGAAGGCAAGCCCACCCTGCCGCTGATCCATGCCATGCGCGCTGGTACGGCGGATGAGGCGGCTGTTATTCGCCATGCCATCGAAAACGGTGGCCGCGAAAATATTGTTGCGGTCACGCAGGCCATTGAATCTACCGGCGCTATCGCGTACACTGCGCGCTCTGCGCAAGCGGAGGCCCGCAAGGCCACCGAGGCGCTCTCGGTGATTCCCGATTCTCCTTACCGGGATGCGTTGTACGCATTGGCGGAATTTTCTGTGAACCGCAGTTATTAGCCCGAATGTTTCATAAAACCGGGTTAAGTTGATGACGGGGTGTAGCTCAGCCTGGTAGAGCACTAGCTTCGGGAGCTAGGGGCCGGAGGTTCGAATCCTCTCACCCCGACCACTAAGTCGGAACCGTATGAACCTTCTCCGCTTCATCCTTCTGGTAGTGGCGATTTGGCTGATTTTTCGCATAGTCAAGCGCTATCTCAACCGTCCTTCCAAAACGTCATCCCGCATTCCACCTGAGCCTGGCGACATGGTGCGTTGCGAGCAATGTGGTCTGCATATCCCCAAAATCGAAGCAGTGCGTGATAACGATCATTACTTTTGCAGCAAGCAGCATCTTGAACAAAGCAAGGGAGAACGCTGAGCCTGGTAAGTTTCAACTGCCGTTTTATTCGAATTCCATTTCAAAGCACCAATAATTATGTAGGGTGCGTCCCACGCACCTATGATTGTGGTGCGTGGGACGCACCCTACGATTTCGCTGTTAATTTTACTGCACGGTCACCCGGAATTTAACCGTGGCCGATTGCCCGGTATTCAGGGCGATGCCGGATACTGTGATCGTATTCGTCCCCGTTACATTGAAATTGCCCGCATCGGCATCCGCTGCGTTGGTGAGATTTTGCACCGCACCTCCGTTGATGTTGGGGGCGGTAACCTGAATCCCCTGTCCGGCGGCGTAGGTGTTGGGGTTGAACGCCAGCCTGCCCGCCGTAATGTTGACATTCAGGCTGTCGGTTAGCACGATATTGGTTGCCGTCGATCCGTCCGTGCCATTGGCGATAGTGATGGTGTATTCAATAATGGCCCCTGGAATCGCCTTTGGATTGGTGGTGTTGTTCACGGGGTCGCTGATGACGGTTACGCTTTTTACGACAGTGGGGATGGCAAACCAGTCGATATTGGTGCCCATATCGTTGAAAAAGAGGGGGCGGATGGGCTTTTGGCTGGCAGCCGAGCCTGAGGCATCCGAATCGGCGACGCGGACATACGAGATAGCCTTGGTGGCGCTGGTGTTGACCACGAAATTCCAGCGCGTGCCGGGGGTGGACGAGCGTAGCGAGAGGAGTTGACCACTGATTCCTTGCAGGGTGACGATGCCGCCAAAAGTCTGGGTGCTGCTGGCGGCGAAAGTCAGGGTGTCGGCTGCGGTCACCGATTTGGTAAAGTTGTTGAAGGTGGTGTTGCCGGTGATCGATTGTGCGGTACCGTTGAACGTGACAGTGTTGGCGCCGGGGGTGTAGGTGCCGCTGTTGCTCCAGTTGCCCGAGACGTTGACGTTTTGACCACCGCTGTTGAGCGCGCCAGCAGTGATGGTAAGGTTGTTGGCGGTCAAGGCGGTGGTGTGTGCCCACGAACCGGCGACATTGTTGAAGGCGAGGTTCGAGTAGCTGTTGCCAGCGGCGAGCGAAGCATACGTGCCGCCGCCGTTATAGATAACCGTGCTACCGGTGTTGAAGGTCCTGGTGGTGGCGGTGACGGTTTGCCCGCCTTGCAATTGCAGCGTGGCGCCGCTGGACACGGTGAGTGTGGCCGGCACAGTGAGATTGAATCCGGCGAGGTCAAGTGTTCCCGCCGCCACGGTGAGGTTTTGGCCTGCACCGTTGAGGGTCAATGCCGAGGCCAGTGTCGCCGTGCCGGAGGCTTTGTTGATAGTGAACGTACCATCGGGTAGATCGCCTGTTGCGCTGGTATTGATAGACTGCGCTGCCGTGCCGTCGAGGGTGATGGTGGTAGTGCCATCGACCGCAGTGTCGGCACTGGTGAGATTGCCGGCGACGGTGATGGCGCCACCGTTGATGGTGCCCGCCGAGGTGAGGTTAAGGTTGCCGTTTACATCCAGGGCGCCGGTGACGTTCAGGGTCATGCCGGCCACGGCAATATTCACATTATTGAAGGCCATCGCCGCAGCACTGACGGTGGTTGCACTCGCAGTATTGGTAAATCCGACGGTACTGCTGCCCGCATCAACGGTTCCGGTTGTGTGGGTCCAACCC
>CAMTYI010000015.1:0-4802 GCA_947085925.1 uncultured Gammaproteobacteria bacterium | reverse complement strand
GTTGCTCGCTGGTGAGCTGCGTGTAGTTCCTCATTGGTGCTCCTTTTACTTGGTCGTTTAAGTGGCTCCGATGTTAACGCAGCTCGCCACCTAAATTCTCTTACAAAAGTTGCACTTCAGAGTTGAATCCGCCCTACCAAAAACAGGTGGCGCAACTCAAAACCTTAGAGACAATGCAAACCAGTTGAATGTAATTAATGTAAGCAAAGAGGGCTGGATTCACTATAACAAAGGGTACAGCATATCCGACCCAGTCGCGGCTGTGATCAGAGACGACGGCACAGGTGGGAACGAAATCAGTAACTCCATGTGGGTGGGAGCTACATATTCGAGATCCGGCAATCTGGAAACGGGAGAAGGACTCGGGTTCAAGCGGCTCATACTGGCTGAGGGCTTTAAACGGGCAACAGGCTTTGCTAGCAGCACGCTAAAGTCATACGATGCATCGGCCAACACCTTGGTAACAACCATCGGCACAATTCCCTCTGGCATATATGCAATGTCGTTTTTTGGGTATGAAGCAGGAGGCAACCTACTAGGCTTCGGTCAGCCAGACGCCGGCAACCCCTGGGAAGTGGGTACCGACATTTTCTTCATAAATACTGAGGCTCAAAACTCGCTCAATCGAGTAACAGACACCCCGGCATTAATCGAATTGCCTACACTCTACTTCTAAAAAGGGCGTGTAATTTTTTATCAGTTCTGGCAGAGCTACTTACCAATACAAAAACTCGTAAATATCCTTCCCAGTAAATCATCGGAAGTAAATTCACCCGTGATTTCCGACAAAATCTGCTGTGCCTGACGCAAGTCTTCGGCAAGCAACTCGCCTGCACGGTGACGCTCAAACTGATGATCGGCGTTTTCCAGGCACTGATGGGCGCGCTGCAAGGCATCGACGTGGCGGCGGCGCGCCATGAAGCCACCTTCACCGACGCTGCTGTATCCCATTGATTCTTTCAGGTGCTGACGTAGCGATTCTATCCCTGCGCCCGTCTTTGCGGAAAGTGCCACTTCGGGACCTAAATCTCCCTCGCACACGCCCGGCTCGCGCCCCGTCGTATCGATTTTGTTGCGCACCACTGTGATGGGCAGCCCTGACGGCAGTTTTTCGACGATGCTTCGCAGCTCGTCACCCTGCCCATCATCCATCATCAACAATACGCGATCAGCACGCGCGATTTCGCCCCAGGCGCGCTGTATGCCCTGCTGTTCCACGTGATCGGCGCTATCACGCAGACCGGCGGTGTCGATGATGTGTAGCGGCAAGCCATCGATGTTGATGTGTTCACGCAACACGTCGCGGGTAGTGCCGGGGATGTCGGTGACGATGGCTGCATCCCTACAGGCAAGGCGATTGAGCAAGCTGGATTTTCCGGCATTGGGGTGTCCGGCGATGACCACTGTCATTCCCTCGCGCAGCAGACGCCCTTGATGAGCGGAACCTAGAACACCGCGCAGGTTTTCGATGATTCCTTTTAATCGCACGCCAACATTGCCTGTGGAGAGGAAGTCGATTTCCTCTTCAGGAAAGTCGATGGCCGATTCCACATAGATGCGCAATTCGATCAGTTGCTCGATAAGACTATTGATGTGTGCCGAAAATTCGCCCTGCAACGACCGCGTGGCGGCACGCGCCGCCTGTTCGGTGCCGCTTTCGATCAAATCGGCGATGGCCTCAGCCTGCACCAGATCGAGTTTGTCGTTCAGAAAAGCGCGTTCGGAGAATTCGCCAGGGCGAGCCAGACGCGCACCGAGCGCTATGGCGCGCTTTATGAGGAGATCCAGCACCACCGGGCCGCCGTGGCCCTGTAGCTCCAGAATGTCTTCGCCGGTAAAGGAATGCGGGGAGGGGAAGAATAACGCAATGCCGGTATCGATCACCGAACCAGCGACATCGCAAAATGGCAGGTATTCCGCACGGCGCGGTGGCGGGACACAATCAAGCATGCCCTGGGCGATACTTGATGCCAGCGGCCCCGACACACGCACGATACCTACGCCACCCCGTCCCGGCGGCGTGGCCAGCGCGACAATGGTATCGGTGGGGGCGGTCATTTTTTCAATCAGGACAATAGGCAACCCATGCCGTTATCACGCGGCTTTCAGGGCCTGCTGCTCTATACGGCGTGTGATATACCACTGCTGGGCAATCGACAACACGTTGTTGACCACCCAGTAGAGCACCAGCCCCGCCGGGAAGAAGGCGAAAAACGGCGTGAAGATAAAGGGCAAAAACTTCATCATCTTCGCCATCACCGGGTCTGGTGGCGGTGGATTGAGCTTTTGCTGAATGAACATTGTCACGCCCATCAGCAACGGCAGCACATAGAAAGGATCGCGCGTGGATAGATCCTGTATCCACAGAATAAACGGCGCCTGGCGCAACTCCACGCTTTCCAACAGCATCCAGTAGAGGGCGATAAATACCGGGATCTGCACCAGGATGGGCAAACAGCCGCCCATGGGATTCACTTTTTCCTTTTTATACAACTCCATCATTGCCTGACTGAACTTCTGGCGGTCATCGCCATAACGTTCCTTGAGTGCAGTCATTTTGGGTTGCAAGCGGCGCATGTTCGCCATGGAGCGGTAGCTGGTTTCCGACAGCTTGAAAAACACCAGCTTGATCATCAATGTGACCAGCACGATGGACCAGCCCCAGTTGCCCACCATCTTATGCAGCCATTCCAGCAGCCAGAAAAGGGGTTTTGCGAGTACGGTCAATATGCCGTAATCGACCGTCAGCTCCAGTCCCGGCGCCACTTTTTCCAGGGTGTCCTGCAACTTCGGGCCGATGAAGAGGCGGCTACTGAAAGTGCCGGCCTGTCCGGGGGCGATGACCATCTCGGGAGAAGCCAAGCCAAGCACATAGTGCTTGTCGTCTAGCACCTGACTGTAATAGTGATTCGCCTCGCCCGCCTTGGGTATCCAGGCGCCAAGGAAGTAGTGCTGAATCATGGCCGCCCAGCCACCGGGGACGTCACGGCTCAGGTTCTCCGCCGCCATGTCATCAAACGGAATTTTTTCGTATTTTTTTGCTTCGCTGTAGATGACGCCGCCGGTGTAGGTATAAATCAGCGACATGCCGCCATCGGAGGAATCCCGACGCTGGAACTGACGGTATTGCCGCCCCTTCCACTCCGCCATCGAGGCATTGTTGACGACCTGTTCGACATCGACGACATAACTGCCGCGATGAAAGGTATAGATTTTGGTGACGGTTACACCATCCGGACCTGTCCAGCTCAACGGCACCTTGATCTCATTGGCACCGCTGGCGCCCAGTGTGTACTCGATTTTCTCCGCGCTGAACTGCGCCTGATAATCAGGTGCGGCCCGGCTCGACAGCAAACCTGACTGGGCAATAAACAAATCCGCCTGTGCATCGGTGAGCAGTCGCACTGGTTCGTTTGGCTTATCCACCTTGACAGGGTATGTGAGCAGGTCCACCTGACGCAGATCACCACCGATGGTATCAATATACACGTCGAGCACGTCAGTCTTGACGTGTACACGCTGCGCCGATTTCAGCGCAGCCGCCTGGGCCGTCGGCGCTGCGGTTGCGGCTGGCGCTCCAGGTGCCGCAGGAACAGCGGAAGATGACCCAGGGGCCGAGGCAGGAACGGCGGGAGTGATACCCGTGCCAGTTGCGGCAACGGTGGGCGTTTGCGGCGCGCCAAAGTCTTGCTGCCATGCCTGCCAGAGCAGTAGGATGACAACTGATAAAGCCGCAAACAAGAGAATTCTGTAGTTATCCATCAGGCCTTTTTATCCGTTTTTCCAGGTACGGGATCGATGCCGCCCGGGTGCCATGGATGACAGCGCGCTATGCGGCGCAACGCCATCCAGGTGCCGGTCAATACACCGTGATTTTTTATTGCCGTCTCGGCGTAACAGGAACAGCTTGGGTAAAAACGGCAGTTGTTACCCAGGAACGGACTCAGCAGGTAACGGTAACCCCGTATCATGAAGGTCAGGATTTTTTCCATCGTTCGAGGGTTTCCCAATGCCTGCTCAGGATTGCGACTATTTTGCTGTTGGGCACATCCCCCGCACCCGCACGGCTCATCACCACAACATCCAGACCCGCAAGACGGGCCTGGTGCTGACGGAAGCTCTCTCGCGTCAAACGCTTGATGCGATTACGACCCACCGCATTTTTTATGCTTTTTTTCGATATCACCAGACCAAGGCGCGCGGAATCACTGCCGTTTTTCCGCGCACGCACGGCCAGCACGCCGCCCGAAGACTTATATTGCCCGTCAAAAACCAGCTTGTATTCACTGGGCCGGGTCAGCCGGCAGCACCTGCCGAAATGCTTCTCCGAAGCCGACCCCTGCCCGGAATCAACAGCGACAACCAGAGTGGGGGCCAGCATCAGGCTCAAAGCGACGCGGCCACCGATCAGGCTGACAGGCGCGTCCTGCCTTTGGCGCGACGACGCTTGATCACCAGGCGACCGCCTGGCGTGCTCATACGTGCGCGAAATCCGTGGGTACGCTTGCGCTTGATAACGCTAGGTTGAAATGTTCTTTTCATAGCTTTATCCGATATTTTGAACGACAACGAATGGATGGGACGGCGCCGCACATGGCGACAACCAAACATAAAGCCGGATAAGATACCTAGATAAGGCAGGCTGTGTCAACCAAAACAACGCCCTTTGTTAGCAACAAATAGACCTGTCCGGTTATGTAGCACATCAACTGTCCGCTTTTGGTTTTAAGCAACCCCCCAGTTCGGGAGGCCGTTCACGCAGCGGATCGGGGCGTAAACGTGTTGGTTTTTCTCTCATTCAT
>CAMTYI010000014.1:0-7772 GCA_947085925.1 uncultured Gammaproteobacteria bacterium | reverse complement strand
TCATCAAGAAGCTCGGCGGCGGTGTGCGTCTTGACCTCGCCCAGTACCGCGAGCTTGCGGCATTCGCCCAGTTCGCGTCCGACCTGGATGAGACCACCCGCAAGCAGATCGAGCGTGGACAGCGCGTCACCGAGCTGATGAAGCAGAAGCAGTATGCGCCGCTCTCCGTTGCAGAACAGGCGTTGTCGCTGTTTGCTGCCAGCGAGGGTTTCCTGGATGATGTGGACCGCAAAAAGGTCGTGGATTTCGAGCAGGCCTTGCATGCCTATGCCAGAGCCAATAGTGCCGATTTGTTGGATCTTATCAACAAGACCGGCGATTATAACAACGAAATTGCCAACGGCATGCGCGAGACGATCAAGGCCTTCAAGGCAAGCAGCGTCTGGTAATCAGGAGCAGATAAATGGCCGTCGGTAAAGAAATCCGCACTAAGATCAAGAGCGTAAAAAATACGCAAAAGATCACCCGCGCCATGGAAATGGTGGCCGCCAGCAAGATGCGCAAGGCGCAGGATCGCATGGACGCCGCGCGCCCCTATGCGGAGAAAATCCGCAATGTGATCGGCCACCTGGCGCACGCGCATCCGGAGTACAAGCATCCTTATTTACAGGAGCGGGAGGTCAAGAAGAGTGTTGGGTTTATTATCATTTCTTCTGACCGCGGTTTGTGCGGCGGACTGAATGCCAATATGTTCAAGGCCACCGTGCGCGCCATGCGCGAGTGGAATGATAAAGGTGTCAGGATTGATCTGTGTACCATCGGCGCCAAGTCCAATGCCTTCTTCAAGCGGCTGGGCGGCAATGTTGTCGCGCAGGCTTCGCACTTGGGCGATACGCCGCAGGTGGCGGATCTGATCGGGGTGGCCAAGGTAATGCTGGATGCCTACGATGCCGGTCAGATTGACCGGCTGTTCCTGGTGTACAACGAATTTGTTAACACCATGACGCAGCGGCCCCATGTCGAGCAACTGTTGCCGATTCACGGTGTGGATGACCCGCAGCTCAAGCATCATTGGGATTACCTCTACGAGCCGGACGCCAAAGATGTGCTGGACGGCTTGTTGATGCGTTATATCGAGTCGCTGGTCTATCAGGGCGTGGTGGAAAATCTCTCCTGCGAACAGGCGGCGCGCATGGTGGCGATGAAGAGCGCCTCCGACAACGCGGGCGATCTGATCGGTGATTTGCAGTTGGCCTATAACAAGGCGCGTCAGGCGGCGATTACCCAGGAACTGTCCGAGATCGTGGCTGGTGCTGCGGCCGTATAACAAGTGGTTGTGGTACACCCAACCTACATCGTTTTTTTATCTTTTGTGTGAGGAACTGAAGCAATGAGCTCGGGGAAAGTGGTACAGATTATCGGCGCCGTGGTCGACGTGGAATTTCCGCATGATGCGATGCCCAAGATTTATGATGCGCTGATGGTAACGGACGCGGGTTTGACGCTGGAAGTGCAGCAGCAGATCGGCAACGGCGTGGTGCGTACCATTGCCATGGGTTCGACCGACGGGCTGCGCCGCGAACTGGCGGTAACCAATTCCGGGGCGCCGATTTCCGTGCCGGTAGGCAAGCAGACGCTGGGCCGTATCATGGACGTGTTGGGCAGCCCGATTGATGAAAAAGGCCCGATTGGTGAGGAGCAGCGCTGGGGTATACACCGCAAGGCTCCCGCCTTTGATGAGCTGGCTGCCTCCACCGATTTGCTGGAAACCGGTATCAAGGTGATCGATCTGGTATGTCCTTTCGCTAAAGGCGGTAAGGTCGGCCTGTTCGGCGGCGCCGGTGTCGGCAAGACCGTGAACATGATGGAGCTGATCCGCAATATTGCTATCGAGCACAGTGGTTACTCGGTGTTTGCCGGTGTCGGCGAGCGTACCCGTGAAGGTAACGATTTTTACCACGAAATGAGCGAAAGTAACGTGCTCGATAAGGTGGCACTGGTCTATGGCCAGATGAACGAGCCGCCCGGCAACCGTCTGCGTGTAGCACTGACCGGCTTGACCATGGCCGAGTTCTTCCGCGAGGAAGGGCGTGACGTGCTGCTCTTTATCGACAACATTTACCGTTATACCCTGGCCGGCACCGAAGTCTCTGCGCTGCTGGGACGTATGCCCTCCGCAGTGGGTTATCAGCCGACGCTGGCGCTGGAGATGGGCGTGTTGCAAGAGCGCATCACTTCCACCAAAACGGGTTCGATCACCTCCATCCAGGCGGTATACGTGCCCGCCGATGACTTGACCGATCCGTCGCCAGCCACCACCTTTGCTCACTTGGACGCCACAGTAGTGTTGTCGCGCCAGATCGCCGAGCTGGGTATTTATCCCGCTATTGATCCTCTGGACTCCACCAGCCGCCAGCTCGACCCGCTGGTTATCGGGCAGGAGCACTATGACGTGGCCCGTGCCGTGCAGGGCACCTTGCAGCGTTACAAGGAGCTGAAGGACATCATTGCGATTCTGGGTATGGATGAACTGTCCGAAACCGACAAACTCGCTGTATCCCGCGCGCGCAAGATCCAACGCTTCCTATCGCAGCCGTTTTTCGTTGCCGAAGTATTTACCGGCAGCCCCGGCAAATATGTGTCATTGAAGGACACCATTACCGGCTTCAAAGGCATCGTCAATGGTGAGTATGATCACTTGCCGGAGCAGGCCTTCTACATGGTTGGCACCATTGAAGAAGCCATTGAAAAGGCCAAGAAGCTCTAATTCGGCAGTCCATGCAGGAGTAAAATATGGCTATGACCATGCACGTAGACATCGTTAGTGCAGAAGCGGAGATCTTCTCCGGCCCTGCGCATATGGTGTTCGCGCCCGGAGTAATGGGCGAGCTCGGTATCATGCCGCGCCATGCCCCGCTCCTCACCCGTCTCAAACCGGGTGAGGTGAGAGTGCGCACCCCTGAGGGTGAAGAAGAGTCCTTCTATGTTTCCGGCGGTGTTCTGGAAATCCAGCCACATAGCATCACGATTCTCAGCGACACGGCACAGCGCGCCAAGGATCTTGATGAGGCGGCGGCGCTTGAGGCCAAGCACCATGCCGAACAGAGATTGCAGGATCAGGTTTCTGAGTTTGATTATGCTCAGGCTCAAACTGAGCTTGCCGAAGCAATGGCGCAACTGCAGGCCATACAAAAGTTGCGCAAGAAGCTGGGTCGTTAGGCTTCAAGTCTTGATCTGAAACAGATAGCCAAAGATCCGTGCGTGGATCTTTGGCTATAGATGTATCCCCCGCCCCTTCCTGGATTTCAGCTACCTCCGTGCAGTATCGAGGTTTGTTGTCATGTGTAAATAAGTAAGCATGACAATCACCTTCAACAAAAAAATGGCGATCTATCGCTTTATTTTAAATTTTTAACAATTTAATTTTTAAATTTACCTTAATATGGTGCGTGGGTTTGTCTGCTTGTGAACCCACATCCCCTATTACGGTGTGCGGGGGCGGGTTGGGTTGACCGGTTTTCGGAGTGCAGGGTAGCGTTGCGACTTCATGGAATGATATCGTCCCTCATTGTCCCGGCCTTAAAGGGTACGATGCATCACGGTCATCTTCATGGTAATTACGGTGACATTGGGGATTCACGCTGGCGTGGCCTTCCCTATGGTTGTTCCTCTTATCTCCCCTATTACTTCGAGAACGGCATGCCCCGCCCTGTCCAATGGCCGTTTAAGTTAAGGAGCCTGGTTTGTTCAGAGGTTCAGCGGCACAATGACGTGGCTGAAAAATTCTTCGGATGAGTTTTTCAGAATCTTCTTAAATATAACGGTCGGGGGTATTATGAATAAGAAAAAAATCATTTCATCTATCACGTTGTTGGCGGCCGGTGTGTTGAGCATAACCGGGTCTGAGGCGACCGAGTATCATTGTAACCTGGTGAGTGGCAGTGTAATTTTAGTGCCTGATGCCGGGTGCGGTATCAAAACCGCATACCCAGGTTTGTCCTACGTTGGTTTGCCGAACACCTGTTTCTCCGTGAGACTGACGATGGGAAAACAGAAATTTTCCGGTGTCGCGGGATTGACGGCTGAGGGAATGACTCATCCCTTGGAAGGTTCGCAGACACAGCGTGGCACTCCGGCGATACTCAAGGAGCAGGGTCTTCCTGCTGTTACGAATGAATTTGGTCTTGTTGAGTCGCGGCGGGTTTTTACCGGGAGAACAGCGTTATCTCTTTCGGGAGGGCAAGTCTATACCGCTGATGCCGGTGTGGCGGCAGGCCCGTCTTCCACGGAGCAATTGTTGATCACCGGGGGCAGTGGCGTTTATTCGGGTGCGAAGGGCACTATCTATGCGATGGGTGATCTTGTTGGGAAGGGGGGCGGGTATTTTGGTAAAATCTGCACGCCTGTTTTGCCATCAGCCCGAAGGGATGATGATTAAAGTCTGACTGATGATGAAAAGGCCGCTGCTTGCGGCCTTTTCACGTTTGCGGCAGGGTTATGCGATTTGTAATCTCCGAGAAACCGAATTAATGTCATTTTGTGCAGCTAAAATGCGGTCATGACTTTGTTTCCAATAGATGTAAATTTAAGCCATGGTTTTTATTTTGCAAGTCCGCCTTCTATCGAGAGTCCTGTGAATTTCTCTGGGGCTACAATTCTGGCATTATTAACCCCTTTTCATTTCATCGGTTATCGCTATGAGTCTTAACGTCATTATTCTCGCGGCGGGTGCAGGGACGCGGATGCGTTCAAAATTGCCCAAGGTGTTGCATGAGGTGGGTGGCAAGCCCATGCTGGAGCATGTGGTGGATGCCGCGCGGCAACTCGATGCGCGGCGCATCCAGGTGGTGTACGGCCATGGCGGTGAGGCGGTGCGCTCGGCGCTTGCCCATCTGGAGGTGGTCTGGGTGGAGCAGGGCGAACAGCTTGGCACCGGTCACGCGGTAGCTCAGACGTTGCCTCATATGGGGGCGGGCGATACGGTGCTGGTACTGTATGGCGATGTGCCGTTGATCAGCGCCGAGACGTTGCGGCAGGTGGTTGTGGTTGCGCAGCAGGATAGTCTGGGTCTGTTGACTGTACGGCTGGATGATCCGCGCGGCTATGGCAGGATTGTGCGTGATGATCAGGGCAGCGTGGTGCGCATTGTCGAGGAGAAGGATGCCAGTACAGAGCAGCGTGCTATTGCTGAGATCAATACCGGCATGCTGGCAGTTTCGGGCGAGAGGCTCCAGAAATGGCTGGCGGTGCTCGATAACAATAACGCCCAGGGTGAATATTACCTGACTGATATCATCGCCATGGCGGTGCGCGATGGCGTGAAGGTCAGTACTGTCGCGCCATGCTCGGTGGCCGAGGTCATGGGGGTCAATAACCGGGTGCAACTGGCCGAGGTGGAGCGCCATTACCAGCGTGCCCAGGCTGAGCGCTTGATGCTGGCCGGCATCACTTTGCTTGATCCGGCGCGCTTTGATGTGCGTGGTGAGCTGAGTGCGGGCAGTGATGTGACGATTGATGTGAATGTGGTGATAGAAGGCAAGGTGGTGCTGGGCAACGGCGTGCGGATCGGTCCGAATGTGGTGCTACGCAATGCGGCCATCGGGGATGACGTGGAGATCCTGGCGCAGTGTGTGATCGAGGACGCCGTGATTGGCGCACACTGCCGCATTGGGCCGTTTGCCCGCATCCGCCCTGAGACGCGCTTGGCTTCCGATGTGCATATCGGCAATTTTGTCGAGATCAAAAAGTCGGAGATCGGCCAGGGCTCCAAGATCAATCATCTGAGTTATGTGGGCGATGCCACTGTGGGTGGCAACGTGAATATCGGCGCGGGTACGATCACATGTAACTACGACGGCGCGAACAAATATCGCACCATCATCGGCAATGATGTGTTTGTCGGCTCAAGTACTCAGCTTGTCGCGCCAGTGACGGTGGGTGACGGTGCGACGATAGGCGCAGGCTCCACCATCACCCGTGATGCCCCGCCCGGCGAACTGACGCTGAGCCGTGCACCGCAACAAACACGCCCAGGGTGGAAACGCCCGGTAAAAAAGAAATAGGAGATTAGACTATGTGTGGCATTATCGGCGCGGTTGCGCAGCGTAACGTGGTTCCCATCCTGATCGAGGGCTTGAGTCGCCTGGAATACCGCGGCTATGATTCGGCGGGTGTGGCGGTGCTTAACGGCGGCATCAAGCGCGTCCGCGCAGTAGGACGCGTTGCCGGCATGCAAGCCAAGGCGACGGAGGAAGGCCTGCACGGTTTGGTGGGTATCGGACATACCCGCTGGGCGACCCACGGCGGGGTCACCGAGTACAACGCCCATCCGCACATCTCCCACGGCGAGATAGCGGTGGTGCATAACGGCATCATCGAAAATCACGACGAGCACCGCGCGCATCTCCAGTCCCTGGGTTATGTTTTCGAGTCGCAGACCGATACCGAGGTGATCGCGCATCTCATCCATTACCATTATGCACAGTGTGGCGACTTGTTTATCGCCACGCAGCGTGCCGTGGCTGAACTGGTTGGCGCTTTCGCGATTGGCGCGATGGCCCTCAAGTCGCCGGAAATCATTACCTGCGCACGCGTGGGTTGTCCGCTGCTGATCGGGTTGGGCGAAGGCGAGAACTTTATTGCATCCGATGTCTCCGCCGTGCTCTCAAGCACGCGCCGTGTGGTTTACCTTGAGGAAGGTGATGTCGCCGAGCTGGGACGCGATCATGTGACCATCGTTGACAGGTCGGGTGAGCAAGTCGTGCGCGCGGTGCATGTCAGTGATGTCTCGCTCGCTTCGATGGAGCTGGGGCCTTACAGCCATTTCATGCAGAAGGAGATCCATGAGCAGCCGCGCGCGCTCACCGACACCATCGAACCCGTCATCAGCGAAGGTTTCAATCCCCTGTTGTTCGGCGCCGAAGCCGAGGCGATTTTCAAGGACATAAACGGCATTCTGATTCTCGCGGCGGGCACCAGCTACTATGCGGGACTCACTGCCAAGTACTGGATCGAAGCCATTGCTAAGCTACCAGTGGCGGTGGAAATCGCCAGCGAATATCGCTACCGCGAGTCGGTGCCGAATCCGAAGCAGCTCATTATCACCATCTCCCAGTCCGGTGAAACACTGGATACCATGGAGGCCTTGAAACATGCCAAGGCTTTGGGGCAGAACAAGACACTGGCCATCTGCAACGTGCCGGAAAGCGCCATCCCGCGTGCCTCCAGTCTGGTGTTCTACACGCGTGCTGGTGCCGAGATTGGCGTGGCTTCCACCAAGGCCTTCACGACACAGCTCGCCGCGTTGTTTGCGTTGGGGGTCACGCTTGCCAATACCCGTGGCTTGCTGACGCCGGAGAAGGACGCGGAATATCGCGACGCGTTGCGTCACCTGCCCGGCAGCGTGCAGCATGCCTTGAATCTTGAGCCTCAGGTCGCCGAATGGGCCAAGGCGTTCGCGCACAAGCATCATGCGCTTTTCCTTGGGCGCGGCATCCATTATCCCATCGGTCTGGAAGGCGCGTTAAAGCTCAAGGAGATCTCTTATATCCATGCCGAGGCCTATCCCGCCGGTGAGCTGAAACACGGGCCGCTGGCGCTGGTAGACAGCGATATGCCTGTCGTCGTCATTGCCCCAAACGATGCGCTGCTCGAAAAGGTGAAATCCAATATGCAGGAAGTCCGCGCGCGCGGCGGCGAACTTTTTGTCTTCGCCGATCTGGACAGCCATTTTGCAGAAAGCGAGGGCGTTCACGTCATCCGCACGCCCCGTCATGTCGGCATGCTCTCGCCTATCGTCCATGCCATCCCGGTGCAAATGAGATCGGAAGAGC
>CAMTYI010000013.1:0-4046 GCA_947085925.1 uncultured Gammaproteobacteria bacterium | reverse complement strand
CTGTAGCCGTCCTGCTGGTCTTCATCCTGCTCGGCCATTGGTTGGAAATGCGCGCACGTGCGGGTGCGTCTTCCGCCATCACGGCGCTGATGGATCTCACCCCGGCGCAGGCCACTGTGATTCGCAACGGTGCAGAGGTTGAGGTTCCAACTGCGGAAGTGTTGGCGGACGAGATCGTTGTGATCCGGCCGGGTAACAAGATTCCGGTCGACGGCACGGTGGAAAGCGGCGAATCACTGGTGGACGAGTCCATGCTCACTGGTGAGTCAATGCCGGTGCAGAAGGGGCCGGGTGCCACGGTGATCGGTGCGACTATTAATAAGAGCGGCAGCTTTCGCTACAAGGCGACCAAGGTCGGAGCCGACACGGCGCTGGCGCAGATTGTAAAGCTGGTGCAGGAGGCGCAGAACTCCAAAGCCCCGGCGCAACTGCTGGCGGACAAGGCCGCGCAATGGCTGGTGATGGCCGCGATCATCATCGGTCTTGCCACCTTTGCGGTGTGGTTCTGGGTAATCGGCGAGCCGCTGCTGTTCGCGGTGACACTGACCATCACGGTGTTCGTGATCGCCTGCCCGGATGCCTTGGGACTGGCCACGCCCATGGCGGTGATGGTGGGAACGGGCCTCGGCGCGATGAACGGCATTTTATTCAAGAACGCCTCGGCACTGGAAGACGCCACCAAGCTCAACGTCATCATCTTCGACAAGACCGGTACCCTCACCGTCGGCCAGCCGGAGGTGGTGGAGATCGTGACGGCGGAAGGGATCACCGAAGACGTACTGCTGACTGCCGCCGCAGCCGTCGAGCAAGGATCCGACCACCCGCTGGCACAGGCCATCCTGCGCCGGGCGGCGCATCTCACCGTCGCGGCGCCGACCGGATTCGAAAGCCTCGACGGCATGGGCGCGCGCGCCGAGACCGCGGGCGGGACGGTGTTCCTCGGCAACCGGCTGTTGATGGATACGCAAAAGCTCGCGCTCGGTCCTTTGGAGGCCGAAGCCGCCCGCCTGCAAGGGGACGGCCGCACCGTCGTCCATATATCTCAGGCCAGTCAGATAATCGGCCTCATCGCCATTGCCGATGCGATCAGGCCGACCTCCAAGGCAGCGGTGGCCAAGCTGCGCGAGCGCGGCATCGAAGTGGTGATGCTGACCGGCGACAACGCGGCCACGGCCAAGCGCATCGCCGCAGATCTCGGCATCGACAGCGTGCTGGCCGACGTGCTACCGGGCCAGAAGGCCGACAAGGTGAAGGAGCTGCAGGCCACCGGCAAGAAGGTCGGCATGGTGGGCGATGGTGTCAACGACGCGCCCGCGCTAACCCAGGCTGATGTCGGTTTTGCCATCGGCGCTGGCACCGATGTCGCGATGGAAAGCGCCGATGTAGTGCTGATGAAGAGCGACCCGTATGACATCGTCGCGGCGATTGAACTGTCGCGCGCCACGTTGCGCAAGATGCACCAGAATCTGTGGTGGGCGGTAGGCTACAACGTGATCGCGTTTCCGCTCGCTGCGGGCGTCTTCTACCCCTTCGTACTGAGTCCGGAGGTCGCGGCACTGTCGATGTCCGGCAGTACCCTGGTGGTGGCGATCAATGCGCTGATGTTGAAGCGCACCAAGCTCGCCGGCATCAAGAGTGCGCGACCACAAAGTGCATCGGCAGCCGACGCACAGGCTTCCTCGGGAGCCACTGCATGAGCAGCATGAACGATCCGATGCACACCGAGGGCGCGGCATCGCGGTCCGCACCACCGGCAGACCGTCAGGCGGCCAATGCTGCTGCGATGAGTGCGACACCGGGTGTGACCCATCAAGGCGCCGACGAAGAGCGTAGTTGTTGAAGCGCCTGTTTCGCAGCTTCGATTGGAGTCTCGCCCTGCGCTTCTGGAACGGCACCACATTGAAACTCGGCAAAGCCGTCCCGGACGAATCGGAACCGCAGTCAATTTTCTCGCTGTCGAATTCCAGGCTCAAACGTTCTGCTGCGTAGCTCATGGAGGCTTCCAGCATGCCGTCCATGCGTTGCAGGGCATGCTCGATCACGGTGGCCCATGCCGCCGATGCGCAGGATCTCGTGACGATAGCGATTGCCGATTTTCGCCCCGGCCGCTTGCGCCAGCTCGCGCGCCCGGCTCACGCAGGCGTCACGCTCATCGGGGACATCCGGCAAGATCAGGGACAAGTCCAGCTTAAGTTTTTCGACCATGATGCTGCTCCTTGGAACCAATTGATTGCAGCGGGGTATGCGCTGCGTTACTGTTGGGAATTACCGCCACCTTGGTGGTCTGGTCATCTCAGGAACAACCGAAAAAATCGTACGCTTGGCAAGCGCCCTCATAATGTCTCGCGTTCTGTTGCCGTTTTAATCAATCGCGGTATCCAGCGCACATAGACAAGTTCGCTAACGAGTTCAACCAGTGTTTGCGTAACCACTACCGCCGGGATGAGGGCGCCACCGCCGGGGACGGCAAATGCCAGTGGCAATACCACCAATGAATTGCGGGTGCCAGCGCTGAAGGCCAGGGCACGGCCCGCGCCAACATCGAGTCCTAAAAGTTTTCCCACCGCATAGGCGACAAGAGGCATGGCAATCGCGAATGCCACATAAATCGGTATTGTCCAGGCAACTTCGGTAGAGGCGGCGCCGATCTGTGGAGCAACGGCCGCGAACACAATCAACAACACGAGCGCCATTAGAGGGACTGGCAACCATCCCATCGCACACTCAACCCGCTTGCCCAGTTCGCGGCGGGCAGCCCAATACTGGGTTAACCAGGCGAGGACAAGGGGTACGGCAATCAGCCAGAAAAATGCATCCAGGAAGGGTCTTGCCTGCACTAGACTTGCCGCGTCAGCCCCGAGAAACAGCCCGAGGTAAATGGGTAACAGCAGCATTTGTGCGATGAGCAAAACGGGCGTTGCCGCGAGGATGAGCTTCGCGTCTCCCCGCCCCAGATGCGTGAATACAACGACATAATCAATGCAGGGTGTCAGCAATACCAGCAGCACAGCGAACTGAAGTTCAGGGTTGTCGGGAAGGAATTGGATCAGCCCAAGTACCACCAGCGGAACCGCAACGAAGTTGACGATTAACAGCGCCGAGAGAAAGCGCCCATGGGTCAGTGCCTGCCGAAGGGAAGTCATCGGCACTTGCAGGAACGTGACATAGAGTAGCGCAGCCAGTGCCGGATTGATCCAGGTTTCCAAGGCGGCGGAGGATCGATCCGCCACGGTGGCCACCAGTAGTCCAGCAAACACCGCTGTGAAATAGATAGCAACTTGATGCTGTTCCAGCATCGACTTAGAGACTCGAATCATCGTATGACCTTGCTCCCGTATTCCCACTTTTTGTTTGCGCACCAGAGATTCAGGCCCCATCAATCCGAACGCGCAGCAATTTAGCCGAATTCAAAAACACCAGAACATCCGGCCCCAGATGCAGAAAGGCGGCTTCGATAGGACCAATCCAGCCCATCAGCGCTGCCGTGATACCCAACACATGGACGACGCCCACGCCCACAAATAAATTCTCTTGAATGGTACGATAAGCGCGTCGGGCAATGGCGCGGGCACTGACGATTTTAGATAAATCATCCGTCATCAAAACAATATCGGCCGCTTCCAGCGCGGCCTGGGTGCCGCCACCGCCCATCGCAATACCTACATCCGCTCGCGCCAAGGCGGGTGCGTCGTTGATGCCGTCACCTATCATTGCTACGCGATGCCCTTGCTTTTTCAACGCTTCGATCGCCGTTACTTTGTCTTCCGGCATCAAGTTGGCGCGCACCTCATCCACGTCTAATTCCGCAGCCACTGCGCGCGCGGTGGCCTCATTGTCGCCGGTCAACATCACGATGCGCTTGACGCCAGTTTGTTTCAACCGTGCTTATCGGGTTGTCACACCCGCCCACTAGATGTAGTGTTTCGTGATTTTGCGGCGTAGAGATCGGCATAAGTTGGTGCGGTGACATCTCCCGCAATGCCGAGCAGGGAGCGGAAGGCGTTGAAGGGGTAGAAACGGCGGTTGAAGCGGAAGGTGAACTCGTT
>CAMTYI010000012.1:0-4833 GCA_947085925.1 uncultured Gammaproteobacteria bacterium | reverse complement strand
TGATTCCGAGCTGGATCTGGTAGTGGCCGGTACGGAAGGCGCGGTGTTGATGGTGGAGTCCGAGGCCCGCGAGTTGTCTGAAGCCGTGATGCTGGATGCCGTAATGTTCGGTCACGCACAATTGCAGGTTGCGGTAAATGCGATACGCGAACTGGCCGCTGAAGTGGGTACGCCTGCCTGGGACTGGCAGCCTCCGGCGGTTGACCTTGACTTGCAGGAAACGGTCAAGAGCGCCTGCGGCGGAGCGATAGCCGAAGCCTATCAGATTAAAGAAAAGCGTATCCGCCAGCAGCGCCTTTCGGAAATCCGCAAAGATGTGGTCGCCAAGTTGTGCGCTGAAGGCGCTCAGCCTGCTTGGGCTTCTGATGCCGTCAAAGGCGCGGTTGAATCGCTGGAAAGCGGTTTGGTACGCAATAGCATCCTGGAAGGCTCGCCGCGTATCGACGGGCGCGATACCCGCTCTATTCGCCCTATAACTATCCGCACCGGCGTATTGCCGCGTGCCCATGGCTCGGCGTTGTTTACGCGTGGCGAGACCCAGGCTCTGGTAGTGGCTACACTCGGCACGGCGCGTGATGCCCAGGTGATCGACGCGATTGAGGGCGAGCGCAAAGAGCCTTTCATGTTGCACTACAATTTCCCGCCCTCATGCACAGGCGAGACCGGCATGGTCGGTAGCCCCAAACGCCGCGAGATTGGTCATGGCCGCCTTGCAAAGCGGGGCGTTATAGCGGTGATGCCAAACATGACCGATTATCCTTACGCAATCCGCGTGGTATCCGAAATCACCGAGTCCAACGGTTCCAGTTCCATGGCCTCGGTGTGCGGCAGCAGCTTGGCGCTGATGGACGCCGGCGTACCGATCAAGGCGCCAGTGGCGGGTATTGCCATGGGCCTGATCAAAGAGGGCGAGCGTTTCGCGGTGCTCAGCGACATTCTGGGTGATGAAGATCATTTGGGCGACATGGATTTCAAGGTTGCCGGGACCACAGGTGGCGTTACTGCCCTGCAAATGGACATCAAGATCGACGGCATTACCCGCGAGATCATGTCGGTTGCCTTGGATCAGGCTAAAGAGGGGCGTCTGCACATTCTGGGCAAGATGAATGCAGTGCTTTCCCAGCCGCGCGGTGAACTGTCTGAATACGCACCGCGCTACGTCACCTTCAAGATCAATCCCGAGCGCATCCGTGATGTTATCGGTAAGGGCGGTGCCACCATTCGCGCACTAACCGAAGAAACCGGCACCAGCATCGATATCACTGATGACGGCACAGTGAAAATCGCTTCTGTAGACAAGGCCGCCGGATTGGAGGCACGTCGCCGCATCGAAGAGATCACTGCCGATGTGGAAGTGGGTAGGGTCTATGAAGGTAAAGTGTCAAAACTGATGGATTTCGGCGCCTTTGTAACCATCCTTCCTGGCAAGGATGGCTTGGTGCATATCTCCCAGATCTCGGATGAGCGCGTCGAGAACGTCAGTGACAAGTTGACCGAAGGCGAGGTAATCAAGGTGAAGGTGCTGGAGATAGATAAGCAGGGACGTATTCGTCTGAGCATGAAAGCGGTTGGTAAAGACAGCTAAGCGATCTGTGTAAGTACCAAAAAAAACGGGCCGGGGAGAGACATCTTCCCGGCCCGTTTTTTGTGCGTGGTGTGTGATGTGCGCGACGGCGGAGTTGTGTCGTGGTGCTTATCCTGAAAGCTCAGTTATCCACGAAAGTCACAAAAAAACACGAAAATATTCAGGCGCATATCGCGTGTTACTTGCCACCCATCCGGTGAATTTCTGAAGCGGTCCATGTTTTTGTTTGATTTCGTGAATTTCGGCGGTTCTTGCGCATCCCTGCGCCCACTGCACTTGGGCATCCTGCCCGGCGTGTTTTTCGTGGACAAAAAGAGGTTTTAAGGTTTATTTGAATTTGTAAAAGGTCGTGTTCAAGTAGGCAACGACATCCCCTTTTTGTGTGTCAGACCAGCCCAGCTTGTTCATGCTTTCGCAGAATTGCACGCGTTTTTTCAGTGCGGATAGCGAGTGAATAATACTGTTCGGTCGTGTATGTATGCTGGAATCGTGACAGGAAAAGCAGTTGGCTTTGTAGAGTTTTTCACCTTGATTGAGGTCTGCGGCCTTGGCATGGCCCGCATAAAACATCAGCGCGGCCAGAATAAGGGTGGTGTTCAGTATCAAGCGAGGTTGGTCCATGGCGATCTCCTTATGTATTCCGGTGGGCTAATTTATCAGATAAGTTTGCAATTCGCACCAGGGCTGAAGGGTGGGAGTCGTGGTACGCCGAATAGAGCGGATCGGGTGTCAGCGTGGCGGCATTCTCTTTGTAGAGTTTGACCAGGGCGCGGATCAAATCGTTCGGGTCGGTTTGCGCGGCGGCGAAGTCGTCGGCTTCGAATTCATGTTTACGCATGAAATAGGCCATTACCGGCTGCATAAAGAAGTTGAATGTCGGCGTCACCAGCAAAAACAGGCACATCGCCATGTAGGGGGAGGGCTGTGTCACTCCCAGCCCGGCATAAAACCACGTTTGATTCAGCAGCCAGCCGAGTAGTGCGAGTCCAGCCAGCGTCGTCACAGCGGTCAGGGCAATGCGTTTGTGGATATGGTGGCGCTTGAAGTGGCCCAGCTCATGGGCCAGCACTGCCTCGATTTCATCCGGGCTTAGGGTGTTAATGAGTGTGTCGAAAAAGACGATGCGCTTATTTGTACCTAGCCCCGTGAAATAGGCGTTGCCATGCCCGGAGCGGCGTGAGCCATCCATGACGAAAATGCCTTGGCTGGCGAAGCCGTTGCGGTTCAGCAAAGTCATTACGCGATCCCGCAGCTCGCCGTCCTGCAAGGGCTTGAACTTGTTGAACAACGGCGCGATTACCGCAGGGTAGGCCCACATCATCAGCAGTATAAATCCCATCCACACCGCCCAGGTGTACAGCCACCATAAGCCGCCGCTATTTCCCAGTAGCCATAGAATAAGCCACGCCAGTGGCGCGCCCAGTACGAGCAGCAGGACGCTTTGTTTGATGAGGTCGATAACGAACAGCCGGGGCGTGGTGTGATTGAATCCAAAGCGCTGCTCAAGCCAGAATGTCTGGTAGACGGACATCGGTAAATCAAGTATTTGCGTCAGAAAAAATATGCTGATCAGTACGCCCACACCGGTTGTGAGCGGGGTGAGATGCAAATTGCGCCAGGTATTATCCATGAGATCCAGCCCGCCGCCGAGTGTCCAAGCCACTAACAAGAGGGTGCTGATGCAGATTTCCGCCGTCTCCAGCCGGGTCTTGGCGACGGTATAATCCGCCGCGCGTTGATGGGCGGGTTCGGGGATTTTGTCGCGGAAGGCGTCAGGTACGTGCTTGCGGTGGGCCAGAACATGGCTCTGCTGGCGGTGCGCCAGCCACAAGCGTGTAGTGGCGCTGAGAGTCAGCATAAAGAGAAATATCAGGGTGAAAACGGTCATCAGCTAAAATAATCTCCGGTTTTTTTCCGCGCTTGGGGATTTGTCTCTGCTAGAATGCGGGACATTGATATTGCTATGACGAGAAGGCTTTATGGCGCAAAACCCCACCAACCTTATATGGATCGACCTGGAAATGACAGGTCTCGATACAGAGCAGGATTATATCATCGAGATCGCCACGATCGTTACCGATGCGCATCTGAATGTTCTGGCCGAAGGCCCGGCGCTGGCGGTACACCAGAATGCGACGGTACTTAATAACATGGACGCCTGGAACCGCACGCAGCACGGCAAATCCGGCTTGATCGACAGGGTGCGTTCCAGCCCCTTGACGGAAATCGACGCCGAACAGCAGACGCTGGAATTTTTAAAGAAATACGTTCCGCCCGGCAAGTCACCCATGTGCGGCAACAGCATATGCCAGGACCGGCGCTTCCTGCATCGTGCCATGCCCGATCTGGAAAAATATTTCCACTACCGCCACCTGGATGTCAGCACGGTCAAGGAGCTGGCATTGCGCTGGGCGCCCACTGTCGCCGCCGGTTTTGCCAAGAACAAGGAGGCAAGCCACCTGGCGTTGCAGGATATACGCGACTCCATCAACGAGTTGAAATACTACCGGGAACATTTTTTTAAGCTGCCGCAGGGCTGATTTACAAGATGTCTCCATTTATGGAGCGGTGGCGTGATCTGGTTAAACTATCAGGGCGACATATAGATGGTAGATGGCGGCCAGGGGGTGAACTCTCAGTTGCAGATACTCCTGATGGTGTTTTGCCCCTGAATGCTATCCGAAAGCAACTTCCGTAAATCCAAGTTTGGCGGACTGACATGAGGGGCGTCAGGTTATTTGTTGATGAAGCCCTTCATCCTCCGCAACGCTTCCCGAAGGTTGTCCATATGGGTGGCGAATGACAGGCGCATATACCCCGGTGCGCCGAATGCCGACCCCGGCACCAGTGCTACGCCGGTTTCATTGAGCAGGTATTCCGCCAGTTCCACATCGGTGGTGACCCCGCCCAGCGCGTCGATCACACCTTGCATGCAGGGGAATGCGTAAAAACTCAAGTTTCGGAGTTTATTTTTCGAAAAAACCAGCACACTATTTGAACTCCATCTCCAGCGTAAACGCATCAAGCTGAAGCGACTTTACAAAAAAATCATGGACACGATTGTCAATGGTCAAGTCCAAAATCCGCTGTAAATTCGGTCTGGTAATGACAGTATTTCAGCCCGTCAGGGCGGCGACGTTTTGGCTGTCGCTATAGGCGTTTGTTGAGGCTGCCCATTCCCTGAATTCATCCATGTCGAGGTAACGGCGTTCCGCCCATACTTCGTTTTGCTCGGCCAGTAAGGCACC
>CAMTYI010000011.1:0-6504 GCA_947085925.1 uncultured Gammaproteobacteria bacterium | reverse complement strand
GGCGCGAGATGGATGCGCCGGGCAGTGTCGAGCCACGTTTCTCCATTCACGACCAGCCTGCCTTCGTCCGGCGTGTCGAGTCCGGCGATGATCCTGAGCAGGGTGGTCTTGCCCACCCCCGACTTGCCGAAAAGAGCCACGAATTCGCCTGGCGCCACCGCAAAGCCGACATCGAGGGTGATCCCTCCTTCTGACGTTAGCAGGTGTTTCTTGAGTTCCAGCTCGATCATTCAGAGGGTTCTAAAAGAGCGCTTGTTGAGCATGTAAACAACCAGCAGGATCACGAAACTGACGGTAAACAATACCAGCGCGTAGAAATTGGCGGCTGCATAGTTGAGGCTCTCCACCTCGTCGTAGATGGCGAGCGAGGCGACCCGGGTCTGGCCTGGAATGTTCCCCCCGATCATGAGCACCACACCGAACTCCCCGATGGTGTGAGCGAAGCTCAGCACCACGCCGGCCAGCAGCGACGGCTTGATGTTCGGAAGCAGCACCCGCACGAAGGTTTGCCAGCGGGATTTGCCGAGCGTGTACGCCGCCTCGATGAGGGATGCCGGCAGGTTCCGGAATCCGGAGTGTACCGGATGAACCATGAACGGAAAGCTGGAGACGATGGAGGCCAGCACCAGACCTTCAAAGGTGAAGGCCAGCCGCAGATCGAATAGCGATTCTGCCATGCGGCCGAACGCATGTTCCGGACTGAACGCGAGCAGCAGGTAGAAGCCGAGCACCGAGGGCGGCAGTACCAGCGGCATGCTGACCAGCGTTTCCACGACCGGCCTGAAACGGGAGCGGGTGCCGGCAAGCCACCAGGCGAACGGCACCCCGATGACAAACAGGATCAGCGTGGTCACTGCGGCCAGCTTGAAGGTTAGAAACAGAGGCTGCCATTCATAGTCCACCATCGTACTCCATCAGCGTCATCTCATTGGCCTTCACCAGCCCCTCTACCTGATCGCCGGTTTTCAGCCCCAGGCGTCGCACGGAACGGCGGGTGATGATGGAAATAATCCGGTTTCCCTTGTAATCCAGTGTCACCTGGCTCAGCAGGTCGCCCTCTACGATATCCTGTACCAACGCCGGGATGCGGTTGCGCAGGCTGATCAGGCCAGACAGGTTTTTGGCGAGCGACACCTCCGTCTCCTTGAACAGGAGGAGGATTTCGCCCCCCAGTTTAAGATAACCAGCGCTGTCCGGTGTTTCGACGATAATGGCGGTGAAGGTATCGCCCTCCACATCGACATCCACCAGCGATAACTGCCCCGAGGATTCAATCGCCGCAATCTTGCCGCGTAACCGGTTCATGGCAGGCCGTAGCCGTAGCGTTCGAAAATCGCCCTGGCCTTGGGCGAAAACAGAAAGTCATGGAATCGCTGCGCGGCGTTGGCATTGGTTTCCCGGCCATGCTTCAAAATCACGGCGCCCTGTGCGATGGGATCGTAACTTTCCTTGTTGATTTCGACCCATTTGCCCCTGCCTTTCATTTCTGGCGACACGACCACGGATTTTGCGGTGAGGCCAATATCCGCGGCGCGCGAGGCGATGTACAGGCTGGTCTGGGAAACGTCCTCGCCGTATACCAGTTTGGGTTCGACCGCGTCATGGAGTTTGTAATATTTAAGCATCTTGATCGCCTCCTTGCCATAAGGCGCGACCTTGGGATTGGCAACCGCCACCTTTATAACCATGTTGTCCTTCAGGAGATCAACGCCCTTGCCCATGTCGAGGTCTTTCATTGTCCACAACACCAGCGCGCCGTAAGCGTAGATCCTGGGCGACCCGGCAGCGTAGCCGTCCTTGTAGAGGGTTTCCGGATAACCCATGTCAGCCGACATGAAAACGTCGAATGGCGCGCCGTGCCTGACTTGCGCTGTGATCTTGCCGGAGGAGGAGAATACCGGGCTGATGTCAATGCCCGTCTCCTTTTTGAATTCGGCCTGTAGATCATCGAAAGCGTACTTTACATTGGGGGCAACCGCCACCGTTAGTGTCTCAGCGATGGCAGGCACGCTGAGAATAAATGATAGGCAGAAAAACAACGTGAACAATGCTCGTTTCATTTTTGGCTCCAGGTAGAGTGGATAATGTGATAAAAGCCGGAAAATTTGAATTGCCGACTCCTTAGAAATCCAACTGCGCACGCATGGTGAGAGCATCTTCGTGGTCGCTGGTCTTGCCGTTGAGGGTGACTGGGGTATGGAAACGGGTGCGCACGTAGTTGAGCATAAGCCGTGCATTCGGGTTCAGGATCCATTTGGCCCCCAGCGTCCAGGCGTTTGCTTCGTTGGTCAGCCCGGCCTTTAGCTGGCCCGTCCCCACGGTATTGGCGGTGGTGAAGCCGGAGGCGTCGAACTGGCTGTAGCGCACCCCAAGCTCAAAGGCGCCAGACCCTTCCGCGAGCAAGACGAAGTTCTGCTTCGGTTTGATGCGCCCGAACCCCCCGTTCTTGTAGGCATCAGCGTAGCGTTCTCCACTCATCAACCAAGTGATGCTCGTATACCAGGCGGAAAGGCCGCGCTCAATGTTCGTCCCCTCGTAGTCCGCGCGGATGTATTCACCTTGAAGTTTCATCGGGCCATAGGCAAGGGCAAGCTCTACCCCGCCGCGAGTGCGGTCTATATCGTTGCTGAAGGCGTTGGCGGTGGTGAAGAAAGCCGTTCCCAATGCTTCGGTCCTGGCGGAAAGCGCCGCCAGCCCGTTTGCCTGTTTTCCTCTGCCGTAGAAGCCACCCACATGGAGTACGGCGTTGTTCCATTTTACCCATTCGGCGGCGTTGCCTGTGGCGCGCAGCATGGTGTCCTTGGCGCTGCTGGAATCGTCAGCATTCTGGCCGCTGCCGTTGACGACTGCAATGCTATAGTGCGTTCCCCTGAGAGGTGTACCGTAGACCATGAGGCCGCGGTCAAAGGTGGCGCCCAAAAGGTTGTCCGCCAGCGACCGCTCCTGGAAGTCAATAAAGTTGGCGCTCATGGAACGCTCCAGTCCATAGGAAGGCTTGAATTGCCCTATCCGGATTTGGGCCGCTTTCCACCAGTTGAGGTCGAGATATCCGTAAGTGAGTGCCGTGCTGCCACCAGCGTATTCGCCCTCCACCCGCAGGGCATAGTGCTTGAGGAAGGCGAGGCTCACTCCTAGGCGCGTCCGGCGCATGCTGAAGGTGTCTGCGGCGAAGGCATCCGGGGAATAGTTCCGATAGTCCGCCTGTACCCGGCCATTGAGCTGCAACTTCCAGTTGCCGCTGGCATCCTCGATGTAGATACCATCCTTGAATCCGCCCAGGAGCGGTTCACCTTTGCTTTTGCTTAAGGCCAGGGAGGGACTCTGCATCTCCCGTAGTTCTTTGGACAGCGCCTGCATCTGCTGTTCCAATTCCCGGATGCGCGATTCCGGATCAGGCGGCGGGTCGGCGGCAAGGGCTGGGCTAAGATAAAACACGGCGGCAAGCAGTAACGGTAGACCCCGGCAAGCCGCCGCGATGAGCCTGTGACCCCCGTGGGTTTGCTTGGAATACATGGTTATTTCCCTTTTCAGCGTTATCTGCCCGAAATCAAATCGGATTCCACAAAAATAAACTGTCCTATGCGCTTATGCCGAGAATGACACTGCTTGCCTTAAAAACCGCGCAGGCCCGTGCTCCTTCCCTGAGATTCAGGTTTTCGGCACTCTCATTGGTAATCAGAGCGCTGACGGTGTTGTTCCCATTCAGCATAATGACGACATCCGTGTTGACGGCACCGGGGGTCAAGCGGGTCACCGTTCCACAGAGCCGGTTCCGTGCACTCAGCTTGAGGCGTGGGTCATCCTCGGTGATCATCACCCAGGGTGCTTTAACGAGAGCCCAGACCTCATCACCGGCCTTCAAATCCAGGGTTTCCACGCTCTCATGGGTGATGACGGCATAAATCATGTCGTCACCGCTCAGAGAAATCGCCACTTCGGCATTGACCGGGCCGTTCCGTAGAAAATCCACTTTCCCAAAAAACTGGTTGCGTGCGCTGGTTTTCATGGTCAATCTCCTCATCAATTGATAAAAATGCTCGAAGTTTTCGATGCCCACGCCGACGGCGGCGAGGAATTTCTCATGCTCCCGTTGGATAAGGCGGTAGGCTTCGACCAGCTTGATTCCCTGCTCGGTCAGCCGGGTTCCGCCTCCACCTTTACCACCGCTAATGCTTTCCACCAGCGGGACACCGGAAGCATTATTCATGGTATCAACGGCATCCCACGCAGCTTTGTAGCTCATCTTTATCGCCCTGGCCGCCCGGGTGATCGACCCGAATTCCTCGATCTTTTCGAGCAGGGCGATCCGGTTGTCGCCGAGCAGGTTTTGTTCATCCATGCCAAGCCACAATCTGCCCACTACTTTCAGCGTCCCCTTGCCGGTCATTACGCTTGCTTCCTTAAACCTGTTCAATGCGTAATATAGAGAACTGCATAACGCTTAACGCAATAAGGCAAATTATGCGCCAAGATAAAATATTTATATTATTCAATTTGTTATTGATTGATCAGGCGGCCATGCATACATGGCGGTTGTACGGTTTGTAAGGTTAGTTACACGAATTGGAGGAAAAGCAGTCCGATCGGATACGCTCCTGTTGGGCAATGTTGTGTTTTTACCCAAGCTTCGAGCTTGCGACGCGCTATTCGACGTTACGCAAAAAATCCGCAATTTTATAGAACGCAGCCGGTGTGTGCACGCGCAGCACCCCGACCACAACCTGAGCTTCGCCTTCGACTACGCCGCCGAATGACATATTCGCTTGAAAAAAATCATTTTTAATCACTATGATTACAATCGAATCGACTAACATTAGGAGATCAGTCATGGCCCAGACCAATGCCAAAGTGCTTACCGCCCACGTCCCATTGCCGCTGGCCGAGAAGGTCGATCAGATGGCCGCTCGCCTTGAGCGGTCACGCGGCTGGATCATGAAGCAGGCGATGTCGGCCTGGATTGACCAGGAAGAGGAACGTAGCCGTCTGACGCGAGAAGCATTGGTGCCGGGTGCGTCATCGATCACCAGGCCGTGCAGGCGTGGGCTGAAAGCCTCAGCACTGACGCTCCATTGCCGCTGCCGCGCTGATGGAATTGAAGTGGACGGGGAAAGCGTTATCGGATCTGGTGCGGTTGTATGAGTTTCTGACGTCTGTGAGCAAACCAGCCGCAGCGCATGCGGTACAAGCGCTTACCGCAGCGCCGACCACTCTGTATAAGTTCAAAACGTTCGATCCTATCCTGACGCTCTTTACGCAGGGAATTTGACGTCACGATAGAGTATAGCTTAATTTGACATGTAGATATGAGTATACATTTTCTTGTGTCGGAAATATTTTAGTGGTAATGTACCTACATTGTCCACGAATACGAGGTGCCGCCATGACCATTACGACACTTTCAAGCCGCCAGTTCAATCAGGATGCCAGCAAGGCCAAGAAAGCAGCAGAAGCCGGCCCGGTGTTCATCACGGATCGCGGCCGTCCGGCGCATGTGCTGCTCACGTTTAACGAATACAAGAAGATTACCGGCGGGCGGACAAAGATCGCCGATCTTCTGGCAATGCCTGGCATCGAAGATGTTGAACTTGATATCCCGCAATTACTCGACCTCGCACAACCAGCGGATCTATCCTGATGTACTTACTTGATACCAACGTTGTGTCTGAGTTACGGAAGATTCGCCTTGGGAAAGCGGATAGTCACGTTGCAGATTGGGCTGACAGTATGGATGCCACCGACTTGTATCTATCAGTGATTACCATCCAAGAGTTGGAGATCGGTGTATTATTGACGGAACGCCGCGACCCATCGCAGGGAGCGGTATTTCGGGCGTGGTTGAATGGCCACGTCTTGCCCGCCTTCACTGGCCGCATCCTGGTCGTCGATACCGCTGTAGCTCAGCGCAGCGCACGACTCCATGTGCCAGATCCTCATCCTGTTCGTGATGGACTTATAGCTGCGACGGCGCTTGTACACGGCATGACCGTCGTAACGCGCAACGTGGCCGATTTTGAGCCAACCGGTGTTCCGACCCTCAACCCTTGGATAGGCTCCTGAAGATCGGTTAACCGTAGTTGTAGGGATGATCGCAAGGATGTTTCATGGCTAAAGACGATACTCGCAAGATTACATCGGAACTGGTCGAAGCCTATATACTCAGTGTATCAGGGCGTGTGATGAACTTGTGCCCAACCTGAGGCTTTTGAGCCTGATTCGTAGATCAAGTCGCACACGCCAACTTTCTCAATAGGCTGAATGGTATCCAAGCCCTTTCATCCTGAAATGAGGCTGTATGTACAAGGTGAGTGAAAAGAGATGATGGTAATCGGTATCGATGTGAGTAAAGCATAGTTGGATGCCTTATGGTTGAAAGCGTGCTTATCGGGTTGTCACACCCGCCCACTAGATGTAGTGTTTCGTGATTTTGCGGCGTAGAGATCGGCATAAGTTGGTGCGGTGACATCTCCCGCAATGCCGAGCAGGGAGCGGAAGGCGTTGAAGGGG
>CAMTYI010000010.1:0-1407 GCA_947085925.1 uncultured Gammaproteobacteria bacterium | reverse complement strand
TATGCCGAGGCGGCCCGGATATTGAACATCAACGTCAGCGTGCTGAGGCGGTGGGAGAAGGAGCAGCGCGACCATGGCTCCCAGGCCTTTCCCGGCCAAGGCCATCAGTTGCCTGAACTGGAAGAAATCGCCCGGCTCAAACGTGAATTGAAGCGCGCACACACCGAGATTGAAATCCTAAATCCCCGTGAAGGGGACAATGAAAAGCGACGGCGTACTTCGCCAGGGAAATCCTGTGAAGTACGCCTTTATCCGGGACAATCAAATGCATTATCCGGTGTTAAACCTGTGTGAGGTGCTCGGTGTGCAACCAGGAAGTTATTACGCCTGGCGTAAACGCCCCGTTTGCCCGCGTGCGCGGGACACGGCTCGTCTGGATGTACACATTCAGGCGGTGTTTGCTGAACACAAAGGCCGTTATGGCTCACCGCGCATCGCAGAAGAACTGCGCGAACACGGCAACCCTTGTGGTGATAATCGTGTGGCCGCGCGCATGCAAGCCCTGGGATTGCATGCCAAGGGCAAGCGCAAATACAAAGCCACCACCCAATCCAATCACACTCTGCCGGTGGCGCCCAACCTGCTGGAGCAACGCTTCGAAGCCGAGGTGCCGAATCAGAAATGGGTGAGCGATATCACCTATGTGTGGACCGACGAGGGCTGGTTGTATCTGGCGGTGGTGCTTGATTTGTATTCCCGCCGGGTCGTAGGCTATGCCCTGAGCCACCGGATTGACCGTGCGCTGGTCATCGCCGCGTTACGGATGGCGTTATTTCGGCGAAAGTTTCCACGCGGTGTTATCGTGCACAGTGACCGTGGAAGCCAGTATTGTTCATCTGACTATCAGGCCTTACTGAAGGAATACGGGCTGGTATGCAGCATGAGCAAGCGCGGTGATTGCTATGATAACGCGGCCATGGAGAGTTGGAACCACAGTTATAAGGTCGAAACCATTCATGGGGAACGTTTTACAACACGATGGCAGGCTGAAAAAACCACGACGGACTACATAGACCGGTATTACAATGTAAAACGTCGTCATTCCACCCTGGACCTGCGGTCACCGCAGGACTACGAACTGGCAAAGGCGGCATGAACGCTCTTTTCGGGGTGTCTATGAAATCGGGGGAAGATCACTCAAGCCGTCACCGAAATATCAACAACTTTTAAAACACGTTCTGAACGAAAGACGCTATCCCAAGAGGTGTGAAATACCTGGTATTGTTAATTAAGTATAGCTAAATCACCGTTCCATTTGGCCATGAGTAGTTTCATGGAAAATCTCAGCATTTTTTCACATTTGCCATAGCACTTGGTTTTTCTACGCATTCTTGCTAAAAAATGGCGGAAGAGGCTGTTATAGCCTTCCACTGTGAATGTTTCAGACTTTGACTGTGCATGTTTCTC
>CAMTYI010000009.1:0-7630 GCA_947085925.1 uncultured Gammaproteobacteria bacterium | reverse complement strand
CTAAGTCGCAATTTTTTCGGCCAGCACCCAAGAGTCTTCTATTGCCTGAGCGCCGCCCTGCCCGAGATTAGGCGTGGAGGCGTGCGCGGCATCCCCCATCAGAACAGCAGAATTGGAGTGCCACGACGTTAAGGGTGCCAGGTCACTTATGTCATCACGAATAATTGAGAATGGATCCGTTTGCATAATAATTTCCCCTACTGGCTCTAAAAACTCCCCGTAGAGGTCACAAAGCTGTTGTTTGATATTCGTGGCGTCGTCAATTCCGCCAGCTTCTTCTCGTTTTGTGGCATACCAATATACTTGCGTATCCGCAATTGGCACAAAACCAAATCTTAGGCCCGCGCCCCATACTTCGGTGAGTTGCATCAGCCATTTTTTTGGAAGTGCTATGTTTGACACTCCCCTCCAACACGTTTGTCCGGAGTACCTCAATGGGCTATCCGGAAAGATGGATTCGCGGACTTTCGAATGAATGCCATCCGCACCCACCAAAAATTCACCGCTGATCTTTGTACCATCCCTAAATGTCGCCTCAGCGCCGTCCACGCCCGTGTTTATCTCTACGCATTGCTTGCTGGTTAACAAGGTGCCAAGTGCAAGCGCATTCAACAGAATTTTTTGCAGTGTTCCTCTATGGATTGCTATGGTTTGATGGGCAATCCCATTTTTCGAATAGTGTGCCGGTGTTTTTGAAATACCCCTCCCTTCTGAATCTATAACAACCAATGATTCAATGGGACTGCCACCATCTCGCACTTGCTGCGCAAGGTTGTACCTATCGAGGATGTTCATTGCATTAGGTGGGACAAGAATTCCTGCACCAATTGGATTCAGGTTTGTTGCGGCTTCAAATACTTTCACATTGATCTGTCGCATTTGCATTGCGATGGCCGTGGAAAGGCCACCTATCCCAGCCCCTATGATGATTCCTCTCACGGTCGTTTTCCTTCATTTATTTGAACCTAATGTAAAATTAGGCCTGACTGTACGACAAAACCACAAAACCCGCACTGACTGACAGGCAAATTGGCGAATAATACTTGGTATCATATTCCGCAAACTCGGATGTTTTGTGCTTCTTGAAAAAACCGACCAGATTAAAATCGCCTACCGCCCTCACCACAAACACAACTGACAACAACCAACCTACATAGACAATATATTTACCGTATGGAACTTCATCCAGTTTCACGAAACCTAACAGGTACGAAACAGCGCCTACCCCGACCATAGCCGCTCCAACTAAAGCGGTAATTATTTTTCCTGGCTCAATTGAAGGCTTACCATCAATTGTTGGAATCACTTTGTTAACTCCTGTTTTTCCGCCAACCGCCCAGTAAAAATGAAAAAATCCCAACAATACAAACAATACTGTAATTGTTAGAGCAAGAATATCCATTTCATTTTTCCTCTTTTGGAGCCTAAAAAGGATGCGGCGCACACCCAACAAAAGGCATATTATCTCTTTCACAGGAACAATGAGGCAAAAAGGGCCGAAAAAGAGCAGCCTATACGGAGCATGTGAGTATTTCGTGGCGCCCTCGGGCATGAGGCCACTTTTCCTCGGCACCCCCTTGAGGGGTAAACACCGTGATGAGCCCTTCGGCGAGATAGTGAAAGGCTTCTCAAGGCAACCGGGCCAACCTGAAGCCTGTCCCGTTATCATTCATATCAGGCGCATAGCTGCCACGGGTGGCGGAACGCGTATATTCCGCCGCGCTGTTCCAGCCGCCGCCGCGCACGACATGCACGTTGCAGTCCCCGCCCTGCCACACCCGCCCATCCGCCGGAGCGCCGTTATAGTCAGGATGCCAGCAATCTTCCACCCATTCCCAGACATTGCCATGGACATCATATAAGCCCCAGAGATTAGCGGCCTTTTTACCGGCGGGCGCGGTGCCTATGCCGCCGCTGGCGCCAAACCAGGCGTATTGCGGCAGCATGTTTTTATCATCACCAAACGAATACGCGCCACGGCTGCCCGCACGGGCGGCGTATTCCCATTCCGCCTCGGAAGGCAGGCGGTATTTATTGGTGCGCTCCATGCGATTGAGCTTTTGGATGAATTCCTGGGCCTGAAGCCAGCTCACCTGATCCACGGGGCGGCGTGGGTCCATAAAGCGGCTGGGATTACTGCCCATTACCGCCACCCATTGCGCCTGGGTCACTTCGGTCTGACTCAGGTAAAACGGTGCGACTTGTACGGTACGCACGGGCAATTCATCTACCGCTCCTGTGCATCCGGCAACTGCTCCCTGCGTTGCTCTACCTCCGGCATCCATGCCGTCGCCTGCACCTGCGGCATTCGTGCATCCCTGCACATCCGCCCCGACCGCCTCGCCGCTTGAAGCGCGGCCCATAACGAAGCTCCCGGCTGGCATAAGCCTCATGCGGATGCCGACGGTGTTGGTCATGACATTCTCTTTGACGGCATTATCCGGCAGACCCGCTACCGGCGCTTTATCCGCTGTACCCGTCGAACCCGTGCCCAGCATGATGACTACCGCCATCACGATAATCAATACAACAGGCGCTATTAATACAACCAATTGAGATTTTGAATTCACCACAACCCCGTCCAACCACCCGAAAACCGTGCATACACTAAATTGAAGTGGGATTAGAACCCGGACAAGCAGCACAAAGCAAGCGGTATGACGGTAAACCTTACGGCAGAAAGGGTATATGAATGGCTATGTTCACCAGCAAAAAGGGGCGCAAAGTGCGCCCCTTTGAAGTAGCCCTCTCGAAAACGATTTCGCTATCTTTTCGAACCCGTACCCAGCCCCATTCTGCGTTTTCTCAATGACGAGGAAGAGCGCGGGAAAGTGAATCCGCTTTTGAATGCGCCTACCTGAAGTATGCGCGCCAGGGTGGCTTGCAGGGTTGGCTCGTCGTCGTCGAAATCACCGTGACGCCGCGCTTTCGAGCAGTCGGGTGAGTTTGGCGGCGCATCGTTGGGTGTTTTTACCCATCCCGTATGCTCGGCTTTGAAAAGGTTAATGAGGTCGGGATCGTTGGCGACAAATTTTTCCATCCCCAGAATCGGTTCCCCGTCACTCTGGAAAAGGGGGATGCGCTGCCGATCTTCAAAGGCGTTAGACACCATATAAAGTAGCGATTTATGATAAATGTTGCCGCAATTATCATCCCGTTCCGCATCATCGGTGAGCGTAAATAGCGTGAACCGTCCAACGTTGCCATTCTGGATGGCGGGCGCGTAGGTTTGTTTGAACAAGTCAACCGTGCATGCAGGGGCCCATAGAGCACATGAGGCGACTTTCTTGCCAAAACCCACCTCCCCCTTCATGGGGCCTGAGTTAATCTTTCCTTTGGCGGTGAGCAACTGTATCAACGGTGCATGAAAAATACTTCCTGCACTATGGCCGACGACATGAACCTCAATAGCAGGGTCCTTCTCCAGCAAGGCCGCAAGACAGTTGAGCATAATGCGCGCCCCGCCTGCCGCACCTGTCGTTGCCAGCAAGGCGTTTTCTTTCATTTCATCCCACTGCGCCTTGCCCGTCAGGGTTCTCGCCAAAGGCTCCAGCATGTCATCGAGACGGTCCAGCATGAAGTCCTTGGCATCATCCAGAAAACCTTCCGGACGCCTGCGACGTTGCGAGTCTTCGAGCATATTGGTCAGCGTCGTCCAATAGTCGGTCTTCCAGATAAATGCTAATGGATATATTTCATGTTCAAGCAACGCATTGCGGTAATCAGCCACGCGCTGAATCGCTGAATTTTCGTCCGTCAGGCCGCCATGCGCGTAAATCAATAAGCGCCTTTTTTTCCAGTTTTTTGTGATGCGCGGGAAGTCACTCTTGAAAAGCTCTTCCACATCGGCTGCGGAGTTGCCATAGGTGCCGCTATTTCTTAGCGCACCGTCATTGCCGATGCTGATGATATGCGGTCGCAGGTCAGGGTAGGCATAGGATTTGGATTGGACGGCGCCTGCCGGACGCATGGCGGAGACTTCGGTCTCGGCATGAAGAATGACAGGCGCACCGAGCCGCGCCACCCAGATGTCGGAACCGTTTGAAAGCCAGTCATCATAGGTAATCAGCGCGAATCCCTGTTTTCCCCAATCATCCCCCCAGGAATTCTGTATCCAGAAACCGCGCTCGTCATAAGCCACTATGGCAAAGGCGTGTCCACCCAGAATCTCCTGCCTGAGCGGAATGACGCCATCCGCCCGAACCTGTTCCCAACCCGCATGAACAGTGGCCGAGGCATAGAGAATACCCGCCTCCGCCAGCGCGCTGTGCATGGCGACCAAGTCTTGATGATTAACCCGGTAATAGGCGCCCAGCGGACGCATGACAGCATCCTTGGCACGCTTATCAGTCAGGCGTGCATCCGGTTTTTTGGGGTCGTAAGGCCACTGCTTCGCTGAACAAACACCATGTTTGTGCCACCCCTTCATCGCGCCACGGGGACTGGATCCATCATAATTTTCTCCGGGCCATTCATCATAACGCCGGGCCATTTCATAAAACATGCGCGGACTCACTACGATAGAATCGGGTTTCACTTTACGGGTACACAACAGGTAATTGGCGACGGTTGCCAGACCAAACCCGGTACATGCCCCCTCCGCGCCCTGATCGAGGATCGGCACCTTGGCTTTTTTATAGGTGTCGAGACTGATGAGCGAGGGCACCTCTACCAAAGTTGCCTGATACATCTTGTCGCGGAAGTCCAGCGTGTCGGGCCGGACATTGTATTGACGATTGTTCGATTGTTTTTTTCGCTTGGCAACCATGATATCCCCTTATCCATCGAGCTATTCCATAAACCACACGCTTACATCACTTCCCGCTCAGCTTAACAGGCGCGGTGACAACATATTTTGATCTGGATCAAAATTGTCGAAGATAATTAAAAAATCGCATAAAAATTCGTCAGGAAGCATTTGCCAACGCGCGGCGAACAGCCTCCACATTAGGTGACGGGGCAACGCCCATTAATGTGGAAAGTGTTGTGCGGCAGCGTTGATACACGGCCATCGCTTCGGCGCGGCGGCCCTGCTGCTGGTAGCAGGCCATGAGGCGCTGATAAAACACCTCGGCCAGCGCATCCACTTCCAGGCCCTTGCGATAGCAGTCAATGGCTTTTTCCCAGTCACCGCTGCTTTCCCACCGCCGACCCAATGTTTCGAGATGACGCAGAAACTTGCTGTGCAGACGATCACGCATCGAGAACGCCCATGGGTATTCGATATCCTTGCTCAGAAAACGCCCCTGATACAGAATCTGCGCTTTATCAAAGCTGGAAGCAGGCTTTGCGGCTTCCGCCTGGCTTATCAACCGCTCAAAGGCCCAGGCGTCCACCCAGCAATAAGTCGCATCCAATGTGATGCGGCCATCCTTCAGTTGAACAGCCTTGTCGTTGCCGAGCATGGTGCGCAAACGATGCAGCGTAATACGCAACGCCTGGCGACCGGCATCGCCCTCGGCATCCAGCCATAAAGCATCGATAAGCTGAACCTCGCCAACTTCACGCCCGCCAAAGGCAATCAATGCCTTGAGCAAGGCCAGTGGTTTGCCATGCACTTTGCCGCCTGCGGTATGGAGAGACTTGCCTTCCTTGACCACGCTGAAACGCCCCAATGTGTATATTTTCACCGCCCAGGGCCAGTTTTCACATTCCAGCGGGGGGCATGGCGGCTGCAGGTCATGGCTGCGGATCAGCTCGCGGACGTACTCCACTTCAATGCCATTTTCCAACGCCTTTTTGCATAGCATGGCCATCATGCACGAGCGCCCACCGGGGACGTTGAGATAACCGTACCGCTTACCCAATGCCAGCGCCTTGTGTAACGCGCGTAAAGCACGCTCATCTCTTTGCTGAGTTAAAGAAAATTGAGCATCAAGGAGCAGGCACTGGAAGTCGAGATAACTGCTCTTCATGGCAGCACCTATGCCACGAGCAGAGGCGAGATGATCAAGCGTCTGGCGACGTTTGCCATACTCAAACATGCCTTGCGCAAGCATGAGATGAGACTGCGCTTCAAGAACCGGCATGCCCCCTTCCGTGGTCAACCTGAGCGCGGCTTGAGCGTGTTCCACAACGCTCTGAAAATCATTGCGGCACAAAGCATCCCATGCCAGCAAAAAGCAATGGAGAGCGACATCCAGACGACGCGTGTTATCCATCGAGGCACTCATGGCGCAAAGATATCCACGCGCGGCGGTCACGTCGCCACGGATCAAGGCGCCATGCACGCCCTGTGCGTGTAATTGAAAACCCGATGATTGATCACCGGCCACCCGCGCCTTATCGAGTCCCGCTGCAACAGTCTCCACGCACGTCTCAGCGGAGCGCGTAAACCAGGCCAGCATCGCCTCACTGACCTGCCAGCCAATCTGCGCCAAGGGTGACGCTTTTTCGGCTTCCGGCTTGATAATGCCAGCCACCTGCACAGCTTTGTCAAAGTGACCTCGCCATAGATGATAAGAAAGCAGGTGGTTGCCCAGTGCGATCCGTTGATTGATGTCAATGTCGCTTTGCAACAAACGTTGCGCTCGCGCTTCCCACGCAGCAATGTCGGAATGGTGCGGCTGATGGAGCACCAGCGCACCCAACATGCTTGCCGTGACACGGGCTTCTATTTCAGCAGACCCAAACGTTGGGCAGGTGACCATTAAAATTTCCAACACCTTTATCCAGTTTCCCAGCAAGGCGTAGTCTTTCCGTTCAGCCAGAATGCTGTCCACCACACCGGACCAGGCTGAAAATACCCCGGCGATATCCTGCCTGGCCTTGAACAAGACAAGCGTCTGCTCAAAATAGGCTCGCGCTTGAACAAGATCAAGCGGCAAGCAACACTGCGCGCGCCAGTACAACAACCAGGGATTTTCCTTGATAATGCCCTCCGGCAAGCGCCGCAACCGGCTTTCCAGCGTCTGGTAACGCCCCTGAGCAATCAATGCGGACGCCTGTTTGCAAATAATCTGGGCAACGGTATCCCAATCGCTAATAGGCGAGGACGCAGGAACGGCATTGTCTGGCCGCAGTGTGTGCCTGACAAGCTCCAAACGGCGATCAATCCTGGCAGGCAATATACGCTGCGTGATTGCGGCGATAGAGAACGATTTATCCATGTCTAAATACCCCCTGAAGCTTAAACTTACTTAAATTCCCGAGCGGACAGTCTGATTCAGACCCGCTTACAGATGACTTACAAATCCGCAAAGAAATAATCGACCCATCCTGTACGACTAGGCTATTAGGTGGAAAGCTCTGCCGGAAGGAAATAATTCACGCGCGGAAAGTGACTTATTACCAACGCTGCCGCTCTTGCCCGTGTCGAACCTCTTCTGGAACGTTATACTTGGGAGGAACGCTGACATTCGGGGATAACGCTTGATGAAAAACGCTTTTGCCGCCCTCAAAACACATGTAGAGCAAACCATCGTCGGACAACCGGTGCTGGTGGAACGTCTGTTGATCGCGGTGCTGGCCGATGGCCACCTGTTGGTGGAGGGCGTGCCCGGTCTGGCCAAGACCACCGCCGTGCATGCGCTGGCCGATGGCATGGCGACACGCTTTCAGCGCATCCAGTTCACCCCTGACCTGATCCCGGGCGACATCACCGGCACGGACATCTTCGTGCCCAACGAGG
>CAMTYI010000008.1:0-30358 GCA_947085925.1 uncultured Gammaproteobacteria bacterium | reverse complement strand
CAGAGCCTGGGTCTCGCCACGCGTAAACAACGCCGAGCCATGGGCACGCGGCAATACGCCGGTGCGGATAGTTATAGGGCGAATAGAGCGGGTATCGCGCCCGTCGATACGCGGCGAGCCTTCCAGGATACTATTGCGCACCAAACCACTTTCCAGCGACTCGACGGCGCCTTTGACGGCATCAGAAGCCCAAACAGGCTGAGCGCCTTCAGCGCACAACTTGGCAACCACATCTTTGCGGATTTCCGAGAGGCGCTGCTGACGGACACGCTTTTCTTTAATCTGATAGGCTTCGGCTATCGCTCCGCCACAAGCGCTCTTGACCATTTCCTGCAAGTCAAGGTCAACCGCCGGAGGCTGCCAATCCCAGGCAGGCGTACCCACTTCAGCGGCCAGTTCGCGTATCGCATTTACGGCAACCTGCAATTGTGCGTGACCGAACATTACGGCATCCAGCATCACGGTTTCAGACAACTCGCGGGCCTCGGACTCCACCATCAACACCGCGCTTTCCGTACCGGCCACTACCAGATCCAGTTCAGAATCATTGAGCTGATCTTTGCCGGGGTTGAGAATGTATTGACCATCCTTATAACCCACACGGGCGGCGCCCACCGGGCCAGCGAAGGGAAGACCGGAGATCGCAACTGCGGCAGACGCACCCAGCATGGCGGGGATATCAGGGTCGATATTGGTGTCCAGCGAAACTACCGTGGCGATGATCTGGACTTCGTTGATAAACCCCTCAGGGAAGAGCGGGCGGAGCGGGCGGTCAATCAGGCGGGAGGTGAGGGTTTCTTTTTCGGTGGGACGCCCTTCACGCTTGAAAAATCCTCCTGGGATCTTGCCGGCGGAGTAAGTGCGTTCCTGGTAATTGACCGTCAGCGGAAAAAAGTCCCGGCCTGGCACGGCTGTTTTAACGCCAACACAGGTCACCATAACCACTGTGTCGCCCATGCTGCACATCACGGCACCTGTGGCCTGGCGGGCAATTTCGCCCGTTTCAATCGTAACGTTGTGCGCGCCGTACTGGAAAACTTTTTTGATGGGGGTCACATCCAATTCCTTAAAATAATCACCAGGAGGCACCAGCAATCACAGGTATCTCCCACGCTTGCTGAAGCGCGGGGACGGGTCCAATCCCATCCATCCGCTCCGGAAGAGAACACAGATATAAAAATCCCCTTTATTCAAGGGGAGTAGCAAACGTTATCGGCGCAAACCAAGGCGCACAATCAGATCGCGATAACGACCCAGATCGATTTTCTTGACATAGTCCAACAGCTTTCTGCGCTGGCTCACCATGCGCAACAGACCCTGGCGAGAATGGTGATCCTTGCTATGTGCCTTGAAATGACCCGACAACTGGTCAATACGCGCAGACAGCAGCGCTACCTGAACTTCCGGAGACCCTGTATCAGTAGCCGTACGTTGATACTGCTTGACAACCCCGCCCTTATTTTCGGCGCTCAGTGGCATGGTAATTCCTCTGTTATACTCACAAAATCGAAAACGGGCATTGTACCCGCACAACACATCCGGTTACAAGACAAACCTGACAAAACCTATGTAATTTACAATACTAAAGAGGCAGGGCAGCACTCAGCAAAGTCTGCTTGGAAACGCCGGACGCCCTTTGACTAACCATCCACACAGCCAACAAGCCGTTTGGGGGCTACCCGACCATCCTCAAGCATGCAACCCACACCCAGAAAATGCCGCTGGCGAGTATAAAGCTTCACCCAACCGCTAAGCGGGGCTTGGGATGCCCGCACCGCCTGCCCCTGACGTATAAAATAGGCTGCGTCATCGGGCAGCAAAACATCCGGCCAATGCGCCAACGCGCTATCCATCGGCAGCAACACGCCATCCAGGCACGACCAACCTTCCGTCGCGCGCTCCTCGAGCGCATCAAGGTTCAGCATCTGTGCGCCATCAAATGGCCCGGCCCTGGTGCGACGCAACGCTGCCACATGGGCACCGCACCCCAGCGCCTCGCCGATATCTTCTGCCAGCACACGGATATATGTCCCCTTGGAACAGTCAACATCGACCTCCACAAGATCACCATCAAACCGTAACAGGGAGATCTTGTGAATGGTTACGCTACGCGATTGGCGCTCAACGACGATACCCTGATGCGCCAGCTTGTATAAAGGTTGACCATTTTGTTTGATCGCGGAGTGCATTGGCGGCACCTGCTCAATCGGCCCGGTAAAATCCGCCAGCACGCGTAGCAGACGCGGCTCATCGATATCAGCAACAGGACGAACGGCCACTGCCGCACCTTCGGCATCGCCGGTGGTGGTCTTGACGCCGAGCTTGACTAGAACACGATAGGATTTATCGGCATCCAACAGGAAACCCGACATTTTGGTGGCGTCGCCCAGGCAAACCGGCAACAGGCCGGTAGCCAGAGGATCCAAACTACCCGTATGCCCGGCTTTACGCGCCTGGAAGAGACGTTTTACCCGCTGCAAAGCAGAATTGGAACTAACGCCATGGGGCTTATCAAGCAGGATAATGCCGTGGACATCACGGCGCGACTGACGGGGACGATTCATGCTTATATTAGGTTCATCTCGCGATCACCGTGAAGGTGACAATGAGGGGGCAATGACAAATTCAGAGTGGCAGACAATATGCGCACGGCGCACGTCACTCGGGCTCGTCAAGCGGCTTGCGCCCCTTGGCAACCGCCTCATCGATCAAGGCGCTCAGATTGGCCCCGTTCTCCACGGAAGCGTCATAGATAAAAGACAGCGCTGGATTCACCCTCATCAGCACCCGTTGCGCCACCTCATGGCGTAAAAAACCTGCCGCGCCCTTCAACACCTCCAACACCTCATCAACAGGGCGGGCATTGCCAAACACGGTCACATAAACCTTGGCATGCTTCATATCCGAGGCAAGATCCAGGCCTGACACGGTCACCATACCGAGTCCAGGGTCGCTGAGCTCCTGCTGAATCAATATCGCCAACTCCCGCTGCAGCAGGGTGGCAACTCTCCGGGTACGACTGTATTCTTTTGCCATAAATTTAAATGTGTGTGGGGCTTGCGAACGACAACCGCGCCCCTTACACCGACTCCTGCTTTACAGCGTTCTGGCAACCTGCACCCGTTCATACACCTCAATGTGATCGCCCGGCCTGACGTCGTTGTAATCCTTGACGCCTATACCGCATTCCGTGCCGGCTCGAACTTCGTTCACATCGTCTTTAAAGCGGCGCAACGATTCCAACTGGCCTTCGAAAATCACCACATTGTTGCGCAATACGCGTATCGGGTTATTGCGGCGCACGGAGCCATCCACTACCAGACAGCCCGCAATCGCCCCCAGCTTTGGTGACTTGAACACATCACGCACCTCGGCAAGACCGACGATCTGTTCCCTGATCTCGGGCGCAAGCATACCGGAGATAGAACGCTTAACCTCGTCAATAACGTCATAGATCACGCTGTAATAGTGAAGATCGATACCCGAATCCGCCGTCAAGCGACGAGCAGAGGCATCGGCGCGAACATTGAATCCGATCAGAATCGCCTGCGAGGCAATCGCCAGATTGACATCCGATTCGTTAATGCCGCCCACACCGCTGGCGAGCACCTTCACCTGTACCTCGTCACTGGAAAGCCGTGTCAACGACTCCCTCAGCGCTTCGGCGCTGCCCTGCACGTCTGCCTTGATGACCAGGTTCAGCGCATTGACCTTGCCCTTCTCCATTTGCGAGAACACGTCTTCCAGCTTGGTCGCCTGCTGGCGGGCAAGTTTCACATCACGGAACTTGCCTTGACGGAACAGCGCAATCTCACGCGCCTTGCGCTCCTCGGCCACCACCATGGCATGATCGCCCGCATTAGGGGTGCCGGACAAACCGAGCACCACCACCGGAACAGACGGCCCGGCCTCGTCGATATTATTGCCGTTTTCATCGAACATGGCGCGCACTCGCCCATACTCCTGACCGCTCAGCAGGATATCACCCTTACGCAGCGTACCGTTCTTCACCAACACGGTGGCTACCGGACCACGCCCCTTGTCGAGGCTGGATTCAATCACCACACCCGATGCGGGGCAATCCCTTACGGCGGTCAACTCCATCACTTCCGACTGCACCAGGATATTGTCCAGCAAGGTATCAACACCCTCGCCAGTCTTGGCCGACACATTGGTAAAAATAGTGTCGCCGCCCCATTCTTCAGGGACCACTCCGCGCTGCACCAGTTCCTGCTTGACACGCTCTGGATCAACGCCCGGCTTGTCGATCTTGTTCACAGCGACTACCAGCGCCACACCCGCCGCCTTGGCATGCTCAATGGCTTCGATAGTTTGCGGCATCACGCCATCATCAGCGGCCACCACCAGCACCACGATATCGGTCACCTTGGCGCCACGGGCGCGCATCGCGGTAAACGCCTCATGACCCGGCGTGTCCAGAAAAGTAATCATGCCCTTGTCGGTTTCTACATGATAGGCGCCGACATGCTGAGTGATACCCCCGGCCTCGCCTGCGGCGACCTTGGCGCGGCGTATGTAATCGAGCAATGAGGTCTTGCCGTGGTCCACATGACCCATGATCGTCACCACCGGGGCGCGCGTCGCTTGCTCCCCTGTCACGGTCTCGGACTTGGCCAGATCTTCTTCCAGTGCGCTTTCACGCAGCAGTTTGGGCACATGCCCCAACTCCTCAACTACAACCGCCGCCGTCTCCTGATCAATCACCTGGTTGATGGTGACCATGCTGCCCATTTTCATCATGAGCTTGATCACTTCAACCGCCTTGACGGACATCTTTTGAGCAAGCTCGGCAACGGTAATGGTCTCAGGCACGCTAACCTCGCGCACAACTGGCGCGGTGGGCCTTTCAAAGCCGTGCTTGGCAGTAGGGGCGCCAAACGGGGCAGGCCTGCCCCTGACTTTCTTTTTGCGATGGCCGGACTTATCCGCCGATACATGCAACTCGCTACGCCCATACTTGGTTGAACGCTCGTCCTTCTCGTCACGATGCTTGACTTTTTTTGCCGCCTGCTCACGCTCGACCGTCTCTGTTTTAGGCTTTACTATCGCTGGCTTTGCTGCTGCTTGCTCAGCCACGCGCTTCGTTTCTTGTTCGGCCTTCAGGCGCGTTTCCTGTTCGACCTTGAGCTTAGTCTCCTGCTCTACCTTGAGCTTCGCTTCCTGCTCAGCCTGGAGCTTGGCCTCCTGCTCCTGGCTCGCAAGCGCCTCGGCCTTTAGTTTTTCTTCCAGATCTCTTTGCTGCTGAGCCTCTTCCTGCAAGCCTCGGCCCGCAACTTCCCCGCGTTCGGCGGCCTGACTTTCGATGCGCGCGTTCTCTTCAGCGGCGACAACGCTGCGCTTGACATAGGTGCGTTTGCCACGCACCTCGACGTTCACCGTTTTTACTTTTCCCGGTGCGCCAGTCTGCTTTAATTCACTGACAATTTTGCGCTTTAACGTAACCTTCTTGGGTTCCGCCACAACCAGAGATTCGTCGGACCCGTGCGCCTGCCGCAAGTAGCCCAACAACTGCAGCTTTTCCTTGTCGCTGATCGCTTCATCCGCGCCCTTTGCCGGCAACCCTGCCGCCCCTAGCTGCGTCAGCAGACGATCAACAGGGATGCCTACGGCATTGGCAAACTGTTCAATTGTTACTTGCGACATTCCACTCTCCTGCCCTTTACGATCCGGTTACTGCGCCGCAAACCAATGCGCGCGCGCGGCCATGATTAACTTGCCTGCAAGCACCGCGTCCACATCTTCAATGGCCGTCAACTCATCCACTGACTGCTCCGCCAGATCTTCCCGCGTCACCACGCCACGCTCGGCGAGGATGTAGGCCAAACGCGGATCCATACCCTCCACCTCAAGCAAGTCAGCGGCAGGCGCGGCCTTTTCCAGATTTTCTTCACTGGCAATAGCGCGGGTCAACAACACGTCCCGCGCCCGGTTGCGCAGCTCATTGACAATATCTTCATCAAACTCTTCAATCTGCAACATCTCGTTAGCAGGCACATAGGCGACCTCTTCGATGCTGGAAAACCCCTCCTGCACCAGGATAGCCGCCACTTCCTCGTCAACATCAAGCTGCTCAACGAACATCGCCAGCGTCGTCTGCGCCTCAGCCTCGCTCTTGGCCTCTGCCTGGCCTTCGGTCATGACATTCAGCTCCCAGCCCGTCAGATAGCTGGCCAGACGCACATTTTGTCCGCCACGGCCAATCGCCTGCGACAGATTGTCTTCCGCCACCGCAACATCCATGCTGTGCGCGTCTTCATCCACCACGATGGAGGTGACCTCCGCCGGAGACATGGCGTTAATGACAAACTGCGCGGGATTTTCATTCCACAACACGATATCAATGCGCTCGCCCGCCAGCTCATTGGAAACCGCCTGCACACGCGAACCGCGCATACCGACACAGGCGCCCACAGGATCAATGCGCGGGTCATTCGATCTTACCGCGATCTTCGCCCGCAAGCCGGGATCGCGGGCCGCACCCATGATATCAATCAAGCCCTCACCCGCCTCGGGTACTTCGAGCTTGAACAGTTCGATAAGGAATTCGGGGGCCGTGCGGCTTATGAAAATCTGGGGGCCACGGCTCTCTGAACGCACTTCGCGCAGATAGCCGCGCAGACGATCGCCGGAGCGCACGGCTTCACGCGGGATCATGTCTTCGCGGTTGATGAGCGCCTCGGCATTGCCGCCCAGATCAAGTGTGATGCCGCTACGGTCCGCGCGCTTAACAACGCCCGTCACCAATTGGCCTATGCGGCTTCTATAGGCATCCACAACCTGCGAGCGCTCGGCCTCACGCACTTTCTGCACAATCACCTGCTTAGCGGTTTGCGCGGCGATGCGGCCAAAGGAGACAGACTCCATCGGTTCTTCGATGTATTCACCAACAACCGCTGCGGGGTCTTTCTGATGCGCATCGCTCAGAGCAACCTCTTTTTCAGGATACTCGATCTCTGCGGCATCATCGATCACCAGCCAGCGGCGGAATGTCTCGTAATCACCTGTCGCACGATCAATCGCAACGCGCACGTCGACTTCACTCTCGTAGCGTTTCTTGGTCGCCATGGCAAGCGCGGCCTCAATGGCGCCGAAAATAACTTCTTTGCCGACGCCCTTCTCGTTGGACACCGCATCAACAACCAGCAAAATTTCTTTGTTCATGATTCCCGCCCTTGGATCATTGGCTCACAATACAGCAACCGGTTTTTAACGCATCCCGGCCTAATCAAATTCGGGCACCAAACGCGCCACTTCTATCTTATCCATCGACAACGACACAAGCTTGCCATCCTCTTCAAGCAGCACATTGCCATCCTGTACACCCTGCAGCACGCCGGTGAAGTTACGCCGCCCCTCAAGCAAAGAGTCCAAACGCAGCTTTATCCGCCTTCCCGTAAAACGGATAAAGTGCTCAACATTGAACAACAATCGATCCGCACCAGGTGACGACACTTCCAGCGAGTACTGACCGGAGATCGGGTCTTCCACGTCCAGCAAACCGTCCACTTGGTGACTGACGCGCTGACAATCATCAACAGTAACGCCATCCGGGGCGTCAATGTAAATGCGCAACAGTGAATGCCGCCCCTGCGGCAAGTATTCTATGCCGACCAGCTCGTATCCCAGCACGGTTACCGCCGGTTCAATCAGCTTCTGTAAGCCTAATGGTGCCTGACGTATCATTTATTAGACGACCCGCTAAAACAAAAAAAGGGCCAACGGCCCACTCCAAAAAACCAGCACTGCTATGACCGTCCCGGCTTTAATTTGAACAACACGCCACAGGCCGACAAAAAACAAAGCCCCGAATAACGGGGCTTTTTGTTGTTATTGTGGTAGCGGGGGCAGGATTTGAACCTGCGACCTTCGGGTTATGAGCCCGACGAGCTGCCAGACTGCTCCACCCCGCATCAACATGTGCATATAGTACACGAGCAGGGGTGGTTCATTCAAGTGCTCATTGGAAATAAACCGTAATCTTCGGCAGAAAATGCACACGCCCACATCAAGATGCCTCTTTGACAAGCAGCGTAACAAACGCCACGGCATAGTCCTGCTCATCCGCAATACTAAGATGCCCCTCGCCTATGCCCATTTCACGCCTTAACTGTTCCGCCCGGCCGTTGTATACAAGCAACGGTCTTCCCTTTCCATCGTGGGCCACCCCGATATGGCGCAAGCTCATACCATCGCTGAAGCCGGTACCCATGGCCTTGGCGGCGGCCTCTTTAGCGGCGAAACGTTTGGCGAGAAAATGGGCGGGGCGACTGGTTGCGGAAAACTCCCGGAATTCATCCTCGGTCAATATGCGGCGCGCGAATTTGTCGCCATAGCGTTCCAGATTGCCACGCATCCTGTCAACGCGGACGATATCCGTGCCGATACCAAAGATCATGGCCGACGCGCTTCCATCATCAGCCGCTTCATCTCTCTAACCGCCTCTTGCAAGCCGGTAAACAGGGCGCGGGCGATGATGGCATGGCCGATATTCAACTCACGGACACCTTGCAGTGCGGCAATGGGGGAAACGTTCTGGTAGCTCAGGCCATGCCCGGCGTTGACTTGCAGACCAGCCTTAATCCCCTGCTCTACCGCCGCGCCGATGCGTTGTAACTCCCGCGCGCGCGCGATGTGATCCGTGGCATCGGCATAGTGGCCAGTGTGAATTTCAATCGCGGGGACGCCCGCACGCGCGGCGGCATCCACCTGACGGGCATCGGCGTCGATAAATAGCGAGACGCGGCAGCCCGTTTCGCGCAACCGCGCACAGGCATCGGTGATACGCTGCAGTTGTCCGGCGACATCAAGCCCACCTTCCGTCGTTAGCTCTTCCCGGCGCTCGGGCACCAGGCAACAGTCTTCGGGCTTGATACGCTCGGCAATCACCAGCATGGCATCGGTAACCGCCATTTCCAGATTCATGCGGGTGAGCAGCATCCCCTTGAGCAACTCAACGTCGCGCTCCTGGATATGGCGGCGGTCCTCACGCAGGTGGAGCGTAATGCTGTCCGCGCCCGCCTGCTCGGCTTCGATGGCGGCCTGAACAGGCTCGGGGTAACGGGTACCGCGCGCCTGGCGTAGCGTGGCAACATGGTCGATGTTGACCCCCAACAAGATGTCGCGATATTGATTCATCCTTAAAACCTCTTTTTGTCCACGAAAAACACGAAATTCACGAAATAAAACATGGACCGCTTCAGCAATTCACCGAATGGGTGGCAAGTAACACGCGATATGAACCTGGATATTTTCGTGTTTTTTCGTGATTTTCGTGGATAACTGAGTTTTTTAGGTTCATGCTAAACCACCCTTCAATTCACTATACAATTCACGGCTGCGCAACGGTTTAGAACCCAAATGAACCGCCAATGCCTCCCGCAACAAACGCTTAGCCTCACGCAAGACAGTCACATCATCCAGATCATTTTGCGCCAGGGCAATCAAGCTTCGCCCATGAATCGCTATGCCCGCACCCTTTTCTATTTCTGACCCGGCAAGTTGTATCGGCCCTTTCTCCAAATGATAACGGTATTTTCCGTCCGCTTCGATGGCAGAGCCTGTAACAACATCATGATCCAGCACCAACCCGTATCCGATTTCTTGAAGCAGGCATTTTTCAAAAGTGCGTAGCGCCCGTTGCAGATAAGCGTCGCCATCAGGCGGATTGCCGCCCGCCTGCGCGGCCAAGCCATGCAACGCGGCGTCATACATGTGAAACAAGGCCGGATGCGGATCATGACGATGCAACAAACGCAGCAGCAATTCATTGAGATAAAAACCGCTCAGCAGCGCGGGGCCGCCCAATACCGGTGCCAACCCATGCTCTTCAGCCGCGACCAGCGTGACGAGATCACCCTTGCCAACCCACGAGATCAGCAGCGGACGAAACAGTTGCAGCAGCCCTCGCATGCGCGATTTAGCAGCCCGCGCGCCGCGCGCAACCAGCCCAATCCTGCCAAACTCGGGGGTAAACGCCTCGATCAGCAGACTGGTGTCGCGATAAGGTGTGCTATGCAGTACATAGGCTGGTTGCAGGACTGTTTGGATAGAGGACGTCATAAGTCAGAACGTGGGCCACGGAGATTGCAGAGAAAAATGATGTCACTGGTGCTGTTGGGTCCGGAACTTCGCTCCTTGACCCAACCTACCTCATGCTCTCAGCACCTGCCGTGTACTCCGTGGCATTGCCAACCATTGCCCCCTCATTGTGTCCTTCACGGGCATTACGGGGATTTACGGTGACATTGCCACCCATTGTCCCCTTCCGGGGATTTACGGTGGCTATAAATTTTCACCATAACCCAGGCTGCGCAACGCGCGCTCATCCTCGGACCATCCTTCCTTGATTTTGACCCACAGACGCAGAAAAACCTTACAGCCGAAGATCTTTTCCATATCCTGTCGGGCCTGCGTGCCGATTTCTTTCAACACCGCGCCATCTTTGCCTATGACTATGGCCTTCTGTCCTGGGCGCTCCACCCAAATAAGCGCATTGATATGTGCGACTTCATTTTGCATGGAGAATTTTTCGATTTCCACGGCCGCTGCATGAGGCAATTCCTGGCCCAGGCGACGCATCAGCTTTTCACGAATCAACTCGGCAGCAAGAAAACGTTCGCTGCGGTCGGTAACCTGATCTTCCGGATAGAGCAGCGGCGCGATGGGCAGCAAGGCGATGATTTCTTTTTCCAGGGTTTCGATATTATTGCCGGATTTCGCGGACACCGGGATGATATGCGCAAACGCCCGGATCTCCGCCAGCTTCTGGAAGTGCGGCAGAAGCGCCCCTTTATCCGTCACCTTGTCCAGCTTGTTGACCACCAGCACAACCGGCGCGGATACGGTTTTCAGGCGCTCAAGAATATCCTGATCCTCATCCGCCCAGCGCAGACCTTCGACGACCAGAATGATTACATCGACATCCTGGATTGTCGCACCGGCAACACGGTTCATGTAGCGGTTCATAGGGCGCCCAACCGCTCGATGCAGACCCGGCGTATCCACATAAACAACTTGCGCATCCTGGGTGGTCTTGATGCCCAGAATACGATGCCGGGTGGTCTGGGGACGGTTCGAAGTGATACTGATCTTCTGGCCGAGGATCCGGTTAAGCAGGGTGGATTTGCCGACGTTGGGGCGACCTATAATCGCGACGTGACCACAACGGATTGCGGGCGTGTCACCTGAAGTTTGGTCCATCATTCGCAACCCAAAAACTGCAGCGCCTGTTGCGCCGCATTCTGCTCCGCCAGGCGACGGCTCGCACCGTTTCCATGACAGGGAGAAATACCCTCCACAATGCACTCGACCTTGAACATCTGTTTGTGTGCCTCACCTTCAATGGCTAATACGTTATAAAACGGCAATGGCCTCTTTTGCGCCTGGAGGTATTCCTGCAAGCGGGTTTTTGGATCCTTGGGATGGGTTTCCGGAGAAATAACGGCAAGACGTTCTTTGTAAATGGAAAGCACCAGTGTGCGGCAGGCATCAAACCCACCATCCAGATAAACCGCGCCGATCACAGACTCCAAAGTGCCCGCAAGAATGGATTCGCGGCGAAAACCGCCGCTTTTCAACTCACCCGGCCCCAGCCTGAGAAAATTGCCAAGATCGAATGCCGACGCCAGTATCGCAAGCGTACTGCCTCTCACCAGATTGGCCCTGGCGCGACTCAACTCACCTTCGCTTGCGCCAGGGAAGCGCTGGTAAAGCTCGTCAGCGATCAGGAAATTCAATATCGCATCACCAAGAAATTCAAGCCGCTCGTTATTGTTGCTGCCCACGCTGCGGTGCGTGAGTGCGCACTCCAGCAAATCGGGGGACAAAAAACGGTAGCCAAGCTTGCGGCTCAGACTATCCGGGGAGGCATGAACAGCGCCGGCCGCAAAACCATATCCTTGATCGCTCAACGTGCGGCCACCTCAACCTTGTTATCCTTGAAATTTGCGACAATATCAATATTGTAAAAGAGTGACACACGCGCTTCATAGCTGATCACAACGGACGTCTTTCCATCTTCCTTGGAAATATCGATGTTATCCTTGGTGACGTGAGTCACATTATTAACGCCCAATCTTTTCATGATAATTTCTTCGATTTCCGCAACACTCTTGTTTGCAATACCCGCCTCATCAGACAGGGACTTCAACACGGAGGAGACTTCGAAATTCTCCAGGTACAAAGGCGTCAATTTCAAAGCAACAGCGGTAAAAAAGGCGATCACGCCCAACAGCATAACAAAACCTATCGCCGTCATCCCATGCTGTTTCTTGTTGCTTGTTATCATCACATGCTCCAGCTTGTTAAAGCCTTACTCAACTTTCCCGCCAATCCGGCCCCAGGCTATGCCACCGTTCGCCGAATCCCAGTTCATCCATATCATGAAGGCCTTGCCAACCAGATTTTCTTCGGGCACAAAGCCCCAGAACCGGCTGTCATTACTGTTGTCACGATTGTCGCCCATCACGAAATAATGCCCTGCGGGGACTTCAACATCGCCCTCCATCGAAGGCTGGTTGGGCACGGTGAGAATATCATGCTTCACATTACCCAACTGTTCCACGCGCAGATTTGCGCCTGACATGGACAGGCCAGACCCTACACCTGTATACGTCCCCGTCAGGGTTTGCTCGACAGGCTGGCCATTAATGTAGAGCTTCTTCTGGTAATAACCTATCTTGTCACCCGGCAACCCGATCACACGCTTGATGTAATCCACGGCAGGGTCCTTGGGATAGCGGAACACCACGACATCACCGCGCTGCGGTTCGCCGATCCCGACAATTTTCTTGTTAATTACCGGCAGCCGGATGCCATAGGTGTACTTGTTCACCAGAATGAAATCGCCTACCAGCAGGGTCGGCATCATGGATCCTGATGGTATACGGAATGGCTCTACAAGAAACGAACGCAGCAGCAGCACAATCAGGATAATCGGAAAGAAGGAGCGCGCGTACTCCACCAGCACCGGCTCTTTGGCGACGCCATTAATCGCATCTTTCGTCAACCTGCCTTCCGACGTTTTAATCACCTCATCGAGATAAGCAGGCTCAGTGGCGATGCGCTTTACAGCCTTATCATCCATCGGCGCGCCAGTGGATTCCAGATATTGCGCCAATGCTCGCCGCCGCTTAGGAGCCCCCATGACGGCATCCGTCGCCCAAATCGCGCCGGTCACAAATACCGCCAGCGTCATAATGGCTGGAAAATCGAAGTTCATTTACCCTTACCTGTCTGCAACACGGCCAAAAATGCTTCCTGCGGAATCTCCACGGAACCCAACTGTTTCATCCGTTTCTTGCCTTCCTTTTGCTTTTCCAATAGTTTCTTTTTACGCGACGTATCGCCACCATAGCACTTGGCGATGACGTTCTTGCGCATCGCTTTTACCGTCTGGCGCGCGATGACATGCCCGCCTATCGCCGCCTGGATGGCGACTTCGAACATCTGGCGCGGGATCACGTCTTTCATTTTCTCCACCAGTTCCCGGCCGCGATACTGGCTTTGCTCACGGTGCACGATGATCGACAGCGCATCCACTTTTTCGGCATTGATCAGCACATCCAGCTTCACCAGGTCAGCCGTCTGATAGCGTGCGAAAGCATAATCCAGCGAGGCATAGCCACGGCTCACTGATTTGAGGCGGTCGAAAAAGTCCATCACCACTTCGTTCATCGGCAATTCATATGAGAGTACTGCCTGATTGCCAAGATACTGCAAGCTCTTTTGTGCGCCACGCTTCTCAACACACAGTGTAATCACCGCGCCGAGGTATTGCTGCGGGACCAGTATGTTGGCCAGAATGATCGGCTCGCGCGTTTCGGCGATTTGCCCGATATCCGGCAGCTTGGACGGATTGTCCACGCGCAGCACTTCGCCCTTTCTGGTAACCACTTCATACACCACGGTGGGGGCGGTGGTGATCAAATTCAAATTGTATTCGCGTTCGAGCCGCTCCTGCACGATCTCCATGTGCAACATGCCAAGAAAACCGCAGCGGAATCCAAGCCCCAGCGCCTGGGAGGTTTCCGGCTCGTAAAACAGCGAAGCATCGTTGAGACGCAGCTTGGATAGTGCGTCGCGAAAGGCTTCGTAATCTTCCGGCGAGATCGGAAACAGTCCGGCAAACACCTGGGATTGGATCGCCTTGAAACCGGGCAAAGGTTCGCTGGCGGGGCGATCGGCATGGGTGAGCGTATCACCCACTGGCGCGCCGTTGATGTCCTTGATACCGGCGATGATATAACCCACCTCGCCCGCATGAAGCCCGTCCGTTTCCTTGCGCTTGGGCGTAAAAACACCCACCTTCTCAACCTGGAAGGTCTTGCCGGTGGACATCACCTTGATCTTCTGTTTGGGTAAAAGCGTGCCATTTCTGATGCGCACCAGCGAGACCACCCCCAGAAAGTTGTCGAACCAGGAGTCGATGATCAACGCCTGCAAGGGAGCCTCGGCATCCCCCTGCGGCGGAGGGATGCGGGCAACAATCTCCTCCAGCAGATCTGGAATTCCGACACCGGTCTTGGCGCTAATCAATATTGCGTCACCGGCCTCGATACCAATGATCTCCTCGATTTCCTTGATCACGCGCTCGGGCTCCGCCGAGGGGAGATCGATTTTATTCAGAACCGGGACCACCTCCAGCCCCTGTTCAATCGCCGTGTAGCAATTGGCAACGCTCTGAGCCTCAACCCCCTGCGCCGCATCCACCACCAGCAATGCACCCTCGCAGGCGGCCAGTGAGCGCGACACCTCATAGGAAAAATCGACATGCCCTGGCGTGTCGATAAAGTTCAGGTGATAGGTGTGACCATCTTTCGCCTTGTAGTTGAGGGAAACGCTCTGGGCCTTGATGGTGATGCCACGCTCCCGCTCCAGATCCATGGAATCCAGCACCTGGGCGGACATCTCGCGCTGGCTCAGGCCACCGCATATCTGAATCAGGCGGTCGGAAAGCGTGGATTTGCCATGATCAATGTGGGCGATAATTGAAAAGTTGCGGATATACTTCATGTAGTGGGAGCCGGGAAGGAGGAAGAAAAACGGTTGTTAATCCCGGATTTTATACTTTTTCTGGGTGCGCTTACAGACCCATGGCGAAAATTGATTGCGGGGACGGGTTTAAACCCGTCCCCGCATGGCTTATTTTTTGGCCTCGGGAATCTTCAATGCCAGCCAGATCGGGTCGCCACGACGCTGCACCAGCAGCGGGATGGCCTTACCCACCGGCAGTTCGGCGGCCAGTTTCTTGAAATGCGCCGGGCTTTCCACCTTGACGCCATTCATTATAAGAATAACGTCACCGCTGCGCACACCCGCCTTCTGTGCCGGGCCGTCCTTGATGCGCTGCACTACCACGCCACCCTTGGTTTCGCCTTCCATTTCCTTGCGCTGTTCCGGGGTAAGATCGGTCACGGCAATCGCCAGGCGTTTATCGAGAACGCTTCCCTCAGGGGCCGTCGTACCGGAGGTTTTGACCTCATCATCCTCCGCCGGAAGTTCGCCGATGGCAACATTCAACACCAGCGGCTTGCGGTCACGGATGATTTTTACCGGCACTTTTTGACCGATTTTGCTGCTGCCCACCAAGGGCGGAAGCGCGGAGGAGCTATCCACCTCTTTTCCGTCAAACTCGACGATGACATCACCGACCTGTAAACCGGCCTTTTGCGCCGGGCTGTCAGGCAGAATCCGTGCCGCCAGCGCCCCGCTGGGGGTTTTCATGCCGAAGGATTCCGCCAGCTCACGGGTGACATCCTGCACCAGCACGCCCAGCCAGCCACGAGTGACGCGTCCGTTGATCTTAAGCTGATCGACCACATTCACTGCCAGATCAATCGGGATGGCGAACGACAGGCCCATATAGCCGCCGGTGCGGCTGTAGATCTGAGAATTGACCCCCACCACTTCGCCATCGAGATTAAACAGCGGTCCGCCCGAATTACCGGGGTTAATCGCCACATCGGTTTGGATGAAGGGCACATAATTCTCGCTGGGCAAGCTGCGGCCCACGGCGCTGACGATGCCGGCCGTCACGGTATGATCGAAATCAAAGGGTGAACCGATGGCCAGCACCCATTCGCCGGCCTTCAGCGCTTTGGATTTGCCGATTTTTACCACAGGCAGGTTTTCCGCCTCGACTTTCAGCACGGCAACGTCGCTACGCTTGTCTGTTCCAACCAGCTTCGCGACCAGCTCGCGTTTGTCACTGAGACGCACGATAATTTCATCGGCATCCTTGATGACATGATTATTGGTCAGCACATAGCCGTCAGATGAGATAATAAAACCCGAGCCCAGCGACTTTCCATTAAAGTCATCCGGCGCATCCTGACCGCCTGGGTCGCCGCCATCCTTTTTGTCATCAAAAAAACGCCGGAAAAAATCATCGAAGGGTACGCCTTCTGGAGGGGCACCATGAGGCATTTTACCGTGTGGCCCCATTCGTGGGTGTCCAGGCTGAGCTTTTTGCGTGGTGCTGATATTCACCACCGCAGGGCTGGCCGCCTCAACGATTTTGGTGAAATCCGGTAGCTCCCTGGCCTGGCTGGAGGCCACGGGAAGCATTAACAGCAGCATGGAGAACAACAGCATCCCCGCCGCCGGTTTCGCTGTAAAAACTGACATGCTATGTGCCATGGCGCCTCTCATTTTGAACGTACTCCATCAAACCTAAAAAATCCAAGAACGGGATGTTCAGAAATCCGCTTAAATTTCACTCTGCATACCTGTCGAAAACTCGACGCGTGACACAGAAGCCACCGCTTTGCGCAGCATCACGGGCTGATAACGGCCATCATGACTGATCTTGCCAGCATACCGGCTTACCCACAAGAAACCACCCGCCAGACCCAACAGGCCGGACACCACGCTGACTGCCTCTGATGTGGTGATTTGCATTTGATTATTCAATACATCACCCAGCCCTGCGAACACCAGCAGCAGGACTATCGGAACCGCATACATCGCCAACGAGCCTCGCACCAGCGCGTTTTCCTCAATGCCGATGACCACCTCATCACCGGCCTTCGCGGCGATGGCATTCAACACCCTGAGCCGGGTATATTTTACACCCACCACCTTCGCCAACGCAGTGGTGCCGCATCCTTTGTTAGCGGCACAACTACCACACACGCTGTTGCGACGCGTTTCTACCCACGCGACATCACCCTCAACCGCCACTACGCGCGCGTTTTCCTCGATCATTTCACTGCCCCTGGGCTGTGATGCTTGATCGATTTACCTATCATCTCCACTGTCGCCACCGGCACCTCGCCCACCACCGTCACCTGATAATCGTTAATGCGGGTGCCGTAGGCATTCGCCACCCCCATACGCGAGACGCCGACAAAGGGTGAAGCATGATGGGGGTTGTTCTTTTCTATGAATACGGAAACCGACGCCAAACCGTCCGAGAGCACCATGTGATTCATGAAGGTCTGGCTATGTGGCACTTGATGCCGGTAATGCTCGGCTAGAACAAAGCCTCCCGGCATCTTGCCCACCTTCCAGCCTTCGCCACTGGACAACGGCTGCGATACCTGCGACCCATCCGGGTGAGCGCTGGCCGGATCACCATGTCTGGCAGGCTCGCGCATGGTGGGAGGTACCTTGTCGAGCAGATCGAAGGTAATGAACATAACCTGCTCTATCGGCACACCTTCTTCATTCAACAAGTCGGACTGCAGCATGGTTCCCGTCTGCTGGTCCAGTGAGACGCGATAGCCGTAACGGTAGGCATCCCTGGGAACAATATTGACAATGCGCACCGGACGGCTCGCCGCCCTGCTCTCCCCGCCCGAGGAAAAACTATAAAATTTCTCGATTTGATCGATTTGCTCCGGCGTCTTCGACGCCAAAGACCGTGACGCACCCCGCTTCTCGATAACTACCGACTTCTTGTCCATTGTGATGCGGGCGGCACCCTTATCACGGATAATTTCCCGCACCGGGCCGTTCAGCGAACTCAATTTTTCGCGCTCGCCATTCTCGTCGGCAACGTGAACAATCTTCATCGCCGTCACTTGGTCACCACGCCGGTAAACAAACGTTCCTTCGAAATTAATTTTTTGGCTGGAATGGGACATTTTATCCAGCCATTGACGCACTTCCGCCGCCGTATCTGCGGCCCGCACAGGGAGCGCAGAGACAACAAGCAGCAGCACCGCACCCCATAGATACGCCGCAGCTTTGGATACCCAACGGACAAAGAAAAAGAGAGGCCGGACGCGCCCCAGCTTGGGCAGAGATACACTCATCCACAGACCCTTAGGTATTTTCATTCATTTGGGTTGTAACCTACTATCCTTGCAGATGGCAGCATCTCCCCCTGCATCACGGTGGAATATTGGCTGTGATTGACCAGATACTCATTGAGTCTGGATTGTGCGGCCGCCTCATCAACAACCAGCGGTGCCACTGACACGGGCAGGCGATTGACACCTTGCATCTGCGCAGGAGCCGCAGCCATTGTTTGCACGGCCGGGGCCGCATCGCCGCCCATATCAAAACTCACCACCGCCACCGCCGCCACGGAGGCGGCGATAGCCAGTCCAGCAAGAGGTTTGAGGAAGAATGGGGCGGGCTTGTTTTTTTGCCGGGGAATAAAAGGGACAACAGTGGGAAGGAGCTGGGAAGTATCGGCTTCTATCGCTGCCGAGATCCGGCTGGCGAGATCATGCCGGACAACAGGGGGGAGATTGTTTCTGAGGGCATCGCCGATCAGATGGTAGCGTTCCCAGCATTGCCTCAATTCCGCGCTCTGCTTAAGGTCGTGGATAACATCCTGGGCGTCGCCCCCCGCCAGATCGCCGTCCATCAGCGCCGAGACTTTTTCGTTGAGTTTTTCTGTCATATATCTCACCTGTTACGACTCAAGCAGCGGCTGGAGCCTGCTATTTATTACTTCACGAGCCCGGAAAATCCGGGAACGCACCGTTCCCACCGGACACGCCATCGCCTCGGCGATCTCCTCGTAACTCAAACCTTCCAGCTCACGCAGGGTTATCGCCGTGCGCAAATCTTCGGGCAACTGCTCTATCGCCTCAAAAATCGTTTTCTCAATCTCATCCCGGAGCAGGAGATGCTCCGGTGTCGCTATCTCTTTAAGCTCCGAATCACCCTCGTAGAGTTCGGCATCCTCGATCTCTACATCGGCACCGGGTGGCCTGCGCCCCTGGGCAATCAGATAATTCTTTGCCGTATTGATGGCTATCCGGTACAGCCAGGTATAAAAGGCGCTTTCACCGCGAAAGCTTGGCAGCGCCCGGTACGCCTTCAGAAACGCTTCTTGAGATACGTCAAATACTTCACTTGAATCACGGACATAGCGGGATATCAGCTTGATGATTTTATGCTGATATTTGAGCACAAGAATGTCAAACGCCTTCTTGTCGCCACGCTGTACAAGCTGAACCAGCCGTTGATCGGTACTTTCTTCGCCCATCCGGGCACGTCCCCTTACGGCTTGAGCAATTCCATACGCTCATTTCCGTAGACAATTAAGGTTTTATAGAGTTCGCCCAAAGGCGCCATTTATTATATTCTTGCAATCACTTGTTGTGGCGTATGCACACTCCTCACCGAAACACTGTAGAAACGGCATCGATTCTGATAGACAGTAGAAAATCGGAAAAGAGCCACTCTCGCTGAAAAAATTTTCAGCATCCGCATAGCCGATGATTATGCACACAAACCATGAGATCGCCAACCTTGCTTATGCAAAAGAATCAAAATCAAGAAAATTATGATGTGCTTATTATCGGCGGTGGCGCTGCTGGGTTGAGTCTGGCACTGCATCTGGCACCACTTGCGCGCATTGCGCTCGTCACTAAAGGCCCACTCACCGAGGGCGCCACGCTGTATGCCCAGGGCGGCATCTCGGCAGTGCTAGACAAGAGCGACTCCGTAGCATCGCATGTCAAGGACACGCTGGATGCCGGCGCGGGACTCTGCGATGAAAACATAGTCCGATTTGTCGTCGAACATGGCAGAGAGGCCGTCCAGTGGCTGATCGACCACGGCGTTCCATTCACCCAGCAGACACTCCCCGACGGCACCATCGACTACCACCTGACGCGCGAAGGCGGACACAGTCACCGGCGCGTCATACATGCGGCGGACGCCACAGGCCGGGCGGTGGAAATCACTCTGGAACAGCAGGTCAGGCACCACGCCAATATCAGCCTCTTCGAGCACCATATCGCCATCGACCTGATCACCGGGAGCAAATTAGGACTCGACACCGAACGCTGCCTGGGCGCATATATCCTGGATCGTACCGCCCATCACATTCACGCCCTGAGCGCCCGCTTCGTGGTGTTGGCCACCGGCGGGGCCGGCAAGGTCTACCTCTACACCAGCAACCCCGATGTCGCCACTGGCGACGGCATCGCCATGGCATGGCGCGCGGGGTGCAGGGTGGCAAACATGGAATTCATTCAATTCCACCCCACCTGCCTGTACCACTCCGAAGCGAAATCCTTCTTGATCACCGAAGCGGTGCGTGGCGAAGGTGGACGGCTATTATTACCCGACGGCACACCCTTCATGCACAAATTTGACTCGCGCGGTGAACTCGCCCCGCGCGATATCGTGGCACGCGCCATCGACTACGAAATGAAACGGGTGGGCTGCGAATATGTCCTGCTCGATATCAGCCACAAACCGGCAGACTTCATCAAGCGCCACTTCCCCACCGTCTATACGCGCTGCCTGGAACTCGGCTATGACATGACCAAAGAACCCATCCCTGTCGTCCCCGCCGCCCACTATACCTGCGGCGGAGTCATGACCGACATGTTCGGACAAACCGACGTAAAGGGCCTCTACGCCATCGGCGAGACCGCCTTCACCGGCTTGCACGGCGCCAACCGCATGGCCAGCAATTCCCTGCTGGAATGTCTGGTGTTCGCCAAGGCGGCGAGCGAAGACATTGCCGCCCAACTCGCCACAGCGCCTCTCCCGCCGCCACTCCCTGCCTGGGATGAAAGCCGCGTCACCGATTCAGACGAAGAGGTGGTGGTGGCGCACAACTGGGACGAACTGCGACGCTTCATGTGGGACTATGTCGGCGTGGTACGCACCGACAAACGCCTGGAACGGGCCAAGCGCCGCATCGACTTGCTGTTCAGCGAAATCGCCGAATACTACGGCAATTTCCGCGTCACCAATGACCTGATCGAACTGCGCAACCTGGCGTTAGTGGCTGACCTGATCATCCGCTCAGCCATGCTGCGCAAGGAAAGCCGGGGATTGCACTACACACTGGACTATCCGCAGCCTGACAATAGCAAATCGCCAGCCAATACGGTGTTGGCGCCGGAACCTTATATTGCGAATGAGGCAAAAGAGAACAGATAAAATTGCTCACCCTAACCCCCTCTGCGGTCAAAGACGACGATCCCCAAGCAGCGCCGTACCCGGAACCTGTAGCAGCTCAAGCGCCGTTTCCGTCATGCGCCGGACACGGCTTTTTTCTCGTGGAATATGGCGAAAAACCGTATTCGCCAGGATTTCGGAGAGGTTGAGGGAGAGGCCATAGTATATGTGGCGGCTGCCAATGTGTTCGGCCTCGTAGCCTACCGTACCGTACCCCACTGCCAGTTCAAGGTACCGCAGCCAAGGAGAGCCGCGCAGAGCCGGAACACCACTCGCCTTGGCCACCAGCAGGTAGGTGTGACCATCATATTCGCCCTTGACCTTCACCTCGCCCGCACGCCGCCGTGCATCGGTCGGCCAGTATTGCAGGCGGAAGTCCAGCAGGTCGTCCCAGCGGCGGTTTTTCTCCAGCCATACGGCCAAACCTACACCGGCCACGTTCATGACCGCATCTTCGTAGCTGAACTTGTAGCCGCGATTCAGGCCATCCATGATCTCCACGCCGGTCATGATGCCCAGCGCAGCAATGGCCCCCAGGCGCAACGCCCGGCCGACATCATTGCCCGCCCACTCCAGCCCCCGCGCAAACAGCCGCGTCGCGGCATATCCCGTATAGCCATGCGCCAGCTTGTCCGCACCCCCGGCATAGGTGTCCTGACCAAACCACCCTTCATTTGTAAATCCAAAGTCACTCGTCAGGCCGTCACTCCACCATGCTTGTGTACCATAGATCGCCACAGCCAACGTACCCGCAGCAATCACGGCACGCGTGCGGAACTGGATGCGTGCCGCATCCACTCCATGGGTACTTTGCTCAATGATAGACGCTTGCTGCGATACTGCATCGCCCTGGCCTATTGCAGCAGAAAAAAATGGCCCACTGCTTCGCCAAAACGGGATGTTTCCGGCCTGATCAGCCAATGCCAGCGGGGCAAGTGAGGCCAAGGCGATACCGAGATACCACGCTCCTAGCGCAGCACTGATGAAACGCAACCACACTGGCTTACCCCCGGGCAAAGGAAGGTTTGAAAGAGATGCCGTTCAAAAATTCATTCGCCCCTGCCGAGGGGCGAATGAGGATGTTTCAAGAATCAACTACGCCTGCACAGCCGAAGCGACCAACTTATCGCCCTTGTTCTCGAACTTCACAATCACTTTTTGCGCTTTCTGAATGCTCTTTAGCAACGCATCCGTAGCGATAAAGGTAATGGCCTGCCGGGTCTCGGCATCCTGGATGGTGAAGGTCTTCGCGGCTGGGTCCATCGCCGTTACGACGCCGATATGGGTATTGGGGCCAGCCATGCTGCACGACCATGCTGCGTTCGACCCCAACACCATACAGGCAGACAGGGCTACAGCCATCATCAATTTCGTCATCATTGCGATCCTCTTTGGTAATTGCCAAGATTCAAGCATACACCTTTTGCCAAACTCATCAACCATACGAGTTGTATAAGATTTTTCCTCTTGCCTGCAGGTGGCTTGCGCAAGATGGATTGTGGCCATTTAGCCATTTTTCTAAACAATAGACGACCTATCAAAAGACACCCTCCGTGAGCTTTTTGTAAACCATGTTTACTTTATTAGTAAAATAGGTTTACTATTACAGCAAGACAAACAAAACATCACTATGCGTCCCATGAAAAACGATCCAGACAAACAGCCCATCGCCAGATTAATGATTCTCGCGTTCAGGGGATTTGAGCAAGACTTGCTGTCCCAACTGAAAGAACACGGAACTTGCGATATAACCCTGTCCGACTTCAACGTGCTGCGCCATCTCGACAGAGAGGGTCTACAGCTTACAACGCTGGCACGACACGCAGGGCTCTCCAAGCAAGCTGCGGGGAAGATTGCCAAGGAACTCGAACGCAAAGGATATTTGAGGGTTGAAATGGACAAGGAAGATGGCCGGGCGAAATCGGTCACCTATACAAAAAAGGGACAAAAACTAATTGAAAAGTGCATTTCCATAGTGCGGGCCATAGAGCAGCACTATGAAACGCTTTTGGGAAAAGACAAGTATCAAGATTTAAGGGCATCCCTGGCGACGCTTTTGAATATGGCCCCAGAGAAATCATAACCTTGAATACCTACCAGCAGGCAACAAGGGCATGGAGATAATCATGAAGAAAATCGCCGGCAATATGTGGACCGTGGACAGGCCGTTCCGCTTCCTCATTGCCAACCTGGGCGTTCGCATGACGGTCATCAAGTTGAACTCCGGCGGACTCATACTGCATTCTCCGGTATCATATGAGGACGACATCAGAAAACAGCTTGATTCAATAGGTGATGTATGCGCGATTGTGGCGCCAAATTGCATGCATAACCTGTTTTTGTGCGATTGGATTAATGCCTATCCAAACGCGACATATTACAAACCACTGGGAATGCCGCAAATAAAAATATCGCCACCAAAGGAAATAACGCTTGGGGATGACGCACCTTCGGCATGGCAAGGCGAACTTGAACAGCATACGGTCAAGGGAATGCCGCAATATAATGAGGTTGTCTTCTGCCACAAGGCATGCCGCACGTTAATTTTGGCCGACTTGGCATTTAATATTCACAACACCCACTCAGTATCAGAAAAATTATTTCTTCGGTTGAATGGAGCCTATCGACGCTTTGGCCCCACGCGCATATTCAAGACTTTCATCAAAGACAGGAATGCGTTCAAGGCATCCATTGATCATATACTCCAGTGGGATTTTGATAGCATCATCTTATCTCATGGCGAGGTTGTATACCGTGGAGGTAAAGATCAATTCCGGGAGGCTTTCGAGTGGCTGTATAGCGCGGCTAAAAATGATCCGTAAAGAAAACCTCGTCCAGATCCAACTGCCCGCCACGCGGGCGCGGCTCCTGCATCTTCTTGCCGATGGCGATCATCATGCAAATGGCGTGATCTTGCGGTAAGCGAATAAGGCGCGCCACAGCGTCGAAGTCGAAGCCGTCCATCGGACAGGAGTCATAACCCATCTCCGTGGCGAGCAACATGATGCTCATGGCAGCCAATGAGGCGGAGCGCATGCCTTCGTCGCGCTGCGCCTGTTCGTTGTCTGTGTAATATTCGCGCATGCCTGTGACCATGTGATCCTGCACATGAGGCGGGGCGTTGCGTGAGTAGCGCTGCGGCTCCTTGCCCCAGGCTTTGAGATCCATGCAGACCACCAGCAACAATGAGGCGTCGGTGACCTGGGCTTGGCCCCACGACGCATCGCGGATTTTCGCGCGCAATACGGAGTCGCACACTTGCACAAAGCGCCAGTGCTGGATGTTGAACGCGGTGGGAGACAAAATAGCGTGCTCCATGAGCAGGCGTATCTCGCTCTCGCTCATACGGTGCTCTGGATCGTACACCTTCACGGAACGGCGCGTTTGTATGGCTTGCTTTACATCCACTTTTTTACCTCTTTAAAGATGGGGATGTGTGTTTTGTGTCGCTATGCGACGCTTGGCGGGTTATTAACCCGCCCTACATTTCACTTCACGGCCGCCTGCAGGGCGCGCCGAATTATTTCTTCGCTGGTGAGTCCGGCAGCATCTATCGCCAGCGCCATGCGACTCGCCTCCGGAGGCTTGTAACCTAGTGCGATCAATGCGCTGATGGCGTCGTTGCGCGGGTTGTTTTCCGTCGCAGTGATTATGCCGCCGCCCAGACCCGGCATCTCTGCCGTACTGCCCTTGATGGCAAGACGATCACGCATTTCAATGATCAAACGTTCGGCGGTCTTTTTACCTACGCCTGGAAGACGAATCAGCGTGGCGATGTCGTTATCATGCACACAGCGGGCAAAGGCGTCGGCGGAGATGCCTGACAATATGGCTAGCGCCAGCTTGGCGCCGATGCCACTGACCTTGATCAATTGGCGAAACAGAGTGCGCTCGGCCTCGCTGGCAAAACCGAACAGAAGATGGGCATCTTCGCGCACCACCAGATGAGTGAGCAGAGTAATCTCACTGCCTGCGGCGGGCAGCTCATAAAAGGTAGTCATCGGCGCTTCGACTTCATAGCCGACACCCTGCACATCCAGCAGCAAATGCGGCGCCTGCTTCCACAACAACTTGCCGTGTAAACGCCCGATCATCGCAGCCGTCCGGCGCGCATGCCACGCACCGCCTGCCCCTTTGACACATTCAGGGCTTGCAGTGTCTGATGAACATGGCTGTGGCACAACGCGCAGGCCAGCGCGTCCGCTGCGTCGGCCTGCGGCGAGCCGGGCAGCTTGAGCAACGCCTTGACCATATGCTGCACCTGCGCCTTGGCGGCATTGCCCTTGCCGGCGATGGCCTGCTTGATCTGCGCCGGGGTGTATTCATACACCAGGAGTGATTGCACAACCCCCGCGCAAATCGCCGCGCCGCGCGCCTGCCCAAGCTTGAGCGCCGAATCGACGTTGTGCCTCATGAACACTTGCTCAATCGCCATGACATGGGGATTATATGTTGTAACAATCTCGCTGATTCCTTCAAAGATGGTTTTGAGGCGCGCAGGAAGAGATACGTCAGACATTCGCACGCAGCCACTGGTGACATAACTCACTCGACCGCCTTCCACGTCGATGACGCCAAAGCCTGTGATGCGTGAACCGGGGTCGATACCGAGAATGCGAGTCATAGGGGTGATTTATTCACTAATCTGACCTGCATTTCCAAAGCTTTCACAAAACCTCAAACATCCGCTCCAGTGCCAGTCGCGCCTCACGCGCCTCATGCTCCGGCACGCGAATGCGATTGACCACGTTGCCCTCCACCAGATTCTCCAGCGTCCATAGCAGGTGCTGCGGATCAACGCGAAACATGGTGGAGCACATGCACACGGTGGGCGACATGAAGTGCACAGACTTACCTTCATGCTGGTGCTGCTCATGGAGGCGCTGCACCAGGTTCAGCTCCGTGCCCACCAGCCAACGCGTGCCGGGCGCTGAGTCGGTGACCGTGTTGATGATATATTCGGTAGAGCCGACATAATCGGATTTTTCGCACACCTCGAAGGAGCACTCGGGGTGAGATATCACCTTAGTATCAGGAAAGCGCGCGAGAAATTGGTCGATGTGCTGCGGCTTGAACATCTGATGCACTGAGCAAAACCCCTTCCACAAAATCATTTTGGCATTGCGGATCTGCTCGGCCGTCAAGCCACCCAGCGGCTGGTTGAAATCCCACACCACCATCTGATCAAGCGGGATGCCCATACGATAGCCGGTATTGCGTCCCAGATGCTGGTCGGGGAAGAACAGCACCTTGCCGCGCCGCGCGAAGGACCATTCCAATACATGGCGTGCATTGGTGGAGGTGCACACGATGCCACCGTGCCGTCCGCAAAACGCCTTCAGATCGGCGGCGGAATTGATATAGGTAACAGGTGTCACCTGTTCATCGGGATCGAGCACCTCGCTCAGCTCACGCCAGGCACGCTCCACTTTGGCGAGGTTCGCCATATCGGCCATCGAACAGCCTGCCGCGAGATCCGGCAATATAGAGATTTGTTCGGGACGAGACAGGATATCCGCCACCTCCGCCATGAAATGCACACCGCAGAATACAATGAATTCCGCATTGGAGCTGGCCGCCTTACGCGATAGCTTTAGAGAATCGCCCGTGAAATCGGCATGGCGGTAGACTTCTTCACGCTGGTAGTGATGGCCGAGAATGACCAACCGCTCGCCCAGCGCGGCCTTTGCAGCGCGAATGCGTGCATCGCATTCCTCATCGGAAAGCTCGGTGAATTGTTGAATTGTTCGTGCGGTCGCTACCATCTATTTACACCTCAAAACCGTAGGGTGCGTCCCACGCACCAAAACTCTAAAATGGTGCGTGGAACGCACCCTACATTTTTAAGCCGCCGTCGTGGTGGCACGAAGCCGGATCCCCAACTCCCGCAAATGCGCATCACCCACGGGCGAAGGCGCGGAGGTGAGCGGGCATGCGGCGGTCTGGGTCTTGGGGAAGGCCATCACGTCGCGAATCGACTGCGCGCCACTCATCAGCATCACCAATCGGTCCAGACCAAAGGCAATACCGCCATGCGGCGGGCAGCCGTATGTGAGCGCGTCGAGCAGGAAGCCAAATTTATCACGCGCCTCTTCCTCGGCGATGCCCAGAATACGGAACACTGCCGCCTGCATTTCAGGCCGGTGAATACGGATCGAACCACCGCCCGCCTCGGTGCCGTTGAGCACCATGTCGTAAGCGCGCGACAGGGCCGCGCCGGGATTGGCTTCGAGCTGTTCAATATCGTTCACTGTAGGGGCAGTGAACGGGTGATGCAAGGCCGACCAGCGATTACCTTTTTCGTCCCACTCGAACATCGGAAAATCAACCACCCACAGCGGCCGCCATTCACGTTCCACCAAACCACGGTCATGGCCCAGCTTGATACGCAACGCACCCAGTGATTCATTGACCACTGTGGCCTTGTCGGCACCGAAGAAGATCAGGTCATTATTTTCCGCACCGGTACGCGCCAGAATCGTCTCAACCACATCGTCAGGAATGAATTTGAGGATCGGCGACTGCAAACCTTCGCGGCCCGCAGCGCGGTCATTAACCTTGACATAGGCCAAGCCCTTGGCGCCATAGATCGCCACAAACTGGGTGTAGTCGTCGATTTCCTTGCGGCTCAATGAACTGCCGCCGGGCAAGCGCAATGCCGCCACGCGCCCCTTGGGATCATTGGCTGCACCGGAGAACACCTTGAAGTCGACGCTCTTCATCAGGTCGCCAATATCCACCAGCTCAAGAGGAATGCGTAGATCGGGCTTGTCGACGCCGAAACGCGCTATCGCCTCGGCATAGGTCATGCGTGGAAATGGCTTGGGCAGCGCAACCCCCAGCACCTCAGCGAACAACTCGCGCAGCATGTCTTCCTTGAGATTCATAATCTGATCCTCATCCATGAATGAGGTCTCGATGTCGATCTGGGTGAATTCCGGCTGACGGTCGGCGCGCAGGTCTTCATCGCGGAAGCAGCGCACGATCTGATAGTAGCGATCCAACCCACCCATCATCAGTAATTGTTTGAATAACTGTGGCGATTGCGGCAGCGCGAAGAACTCACCGGGATGGGTACGGCTCGGCACCAGGTAATCACGCGCGCCTTCCGGTGTGGATTTGGTCAGGATCGGAGTTTCGACATCCAGAAAACCCTGCGCATCGAGAAACCCCCGCAGGGTACGCGTCACGTGCGCACGCAGGCGCAGGCGCTGCAACATCTGCGGGCGGCGCAGGTCGATATATCGGAAGCGCAGACGGGTTTCTTCGTTGACCTCGATTTCATCAATTATTGAAAACGGTGGCGGCTCAGCGCGATTAAGAATCTCCAGCGATTGGCATGCGATCTCAACCTGGCCGGTTGCCATATTGGGGTTTTCCGTCCCTGCGGGGCGATGGCGCACTGTGCCCTTGATGCGTAGCACGTATTCGCTACGCACACGCTCGGCCGTCATGAATGTCTCGGGATTCTCAGGATCGAACACAACTTGAACCAGCCCTTCGCGGTCACGCAGGTCAACAAAGATTACCCCGCCGTGATCGCGGCGACGGTGAACCCAGCCACATAATTCGACATCCTGGCCCAGCAAAGATTCGTTCAAATGCCCACAGTAATGACTGCGCATGATACTTTTCCTAATGTTTTTTTGGAGTTTAGTGTTACGCATTCACCCTCTCCCCAGCCCTCTCCCGCAAGCGGGAGAGGGGGAAGGTGAGCAAAGCGTTCAAAGCAAATATTACGTTTCGCCACGCTGTGGGGCAACATCGGCACGCACTTCAGTCACACCCTTGCCATTCCACTTGGGCACCACTGCCCCCATGGAGATGATCATTTTGAGTCCATCGTCGACACTCATCTCCAGCTCCACCACGTCCTTGCGCGGCACCATGAGAAAAAAACCGGATGTCGGGTTCGGGGTGGTGGGGACATAGACATTGACCACCTCATCGGCGGTCTTGGCCTGGGCCTCGCCGATGGCGGTGCCAGTCTGGAATGCCAGCGTCCACAGACCACGGCGCGGGTATTCAATGAGAAGCACCTTGCGGAACGACTGCCCGCCGGAGGTGAACACCGTTTCGGTGAGCTGCTTGACCGCCGAATAGATGGGGCGCACCAGCGGGATACGCGATAAAAATTTCTCCCCCACCGCGACCATCTGCCGCCCAAAGAAATTCGCCACCACAATGCCCGTGATCAGCACCACTGCAACAGACAGCAGCACCCCCAAGCCGGGGATATGGAAACCAAACAGCTTGTCGGGGTGATAGGCGGTCGGCAACACCAGTAAGGTCTGGTCCATGAAGTCGACCAGCAATTTGATCACCAGCACGGTAACGCCCAGCGGCAACCAGACCAGCAGACCGGCAATCAGATAACGGCGCAAACGCGGCATCAGTCAGTTATCCTGCGTCAGGATTTAGTGGCAGGGGGTGTGGCGGCAGCCGTGCCAGACGGCGCGTCGGAAGCGGTGGGCGACGCCTCTTTCTTCTTTGCCCCTCCCTTGAAGTCGGTCTCATACCAGCCGCTACCCTTCAAGCGAAATCCGGCGGCGGAGATCAGCTTCTGCAATTGCGGCTGACCGCATGCAGGACATTCAACCAGCGGGGCATCGCTCATTTTCTGGATAGCATCCAGAGAGTGGCCGCAAGCAGCACATTGGTATTCGTAAATGGGCATAAGACTAAAATCCTCTCAACGAACGAAACGACGGTAATACAATCAAATTGGGCATGATTATACACTTTTCAATACACCTGATGGCATAACCCTGCAGGCGCGATAACAAGATAAATCCTGTAAACTCCACTCCTATCAAGAGCTTTTCTGAGCGCCCCACACCATGCACACGCAACACACTGCCCCGTTACCTGAAAACCGCAACGACTGGAGAACCATCCGCACCCTGCTGCCCTATCTTTGGGAATACCGCGCGCGGGTGGTTCTGGCGATGGCTTTCCT
>CAMTYI010000007.1:0-4315 GCA_947085925.1 uncultured Gammaproteobacteria bacterium | reverse complement strand
CCGATTTCCACCAGCAGGTCACGATGCTGTGTCATGACGCATCCCCCGTAGTTGCAGTCTGTGTCCCAGCTTCCATCATGGGGAAACCCAGTGCCTCGCGGCGTTTGTAATAGGCCTCCGCCACGGCGCGCGCCAGCGTGCGCACGCGCAGGATGTATCGTTGGCGTTCGGTTACGGAAATCGCGCGGCGCGCATCGAGCAGATTGAAGGTGTGCGAGGCCTTGAGCACCATTTCATAGGCGGGCAACGGCAATCCCGCCTCGATCAGTTTGCTGCTCTCACGTTCACAGGTATCGAACCAGCCTAACAGCGATGCAACATCGGCATGTTCAAAATTGTATGTGGACATCTCCACCTCGTTCTGGTGAAACACATCCCCATAGGTGACTTTTGTGCCGCCGGGTCCGTTAGTCCACGTCAGGTCAAACACGCTCTCCACCCCTTGCAGGTACATGGCGATGCGCTCCAGCCCGTAGGTGATCTCGCCGGTCACCGGCTGGCATTCCAGCCCGCCCACCTGCTGGAAATAGGTGAACTGCGTCACCTCCATGCCGTTCAGCCACACCTCCCAGCCCAGACCCCACGCGCCCAGTGTCGGTGATTCCCAATTGTCCTCGACGAAGCGGATGTCATGCACCAGCGGGTCGATGCCCAGCATTTTCAGCGAACCCAGGTACAGGTCTTGGATGTCGAGCGGCGACGGTTTGAGGATCACCTGGAACTGGTAATAATGCTGCAAGCGGTTGGGGTTCTCGCCGTAACGCCCATCGGTGGGGCGGCGCGAGGGCTGCACGTAAGCGGCACGCCATGGCTCGGGGCCGATGGCACGCAGAAAAGTGGCGGAATGGAACGTGCCCGCACCGACTTCCATATCGTAAGGCTGCAACAGCACGCAACCCTGTGCAGCCCAGTAATTCTGGAGCGCCAGGATCAGACCCTGGAAGGTGGAGACATCATGCGACGGGGCGTCGCCGGAAAGAGTGGTGTATGTCAAAACAAACCCTTTTATTCATGAATGGAGCGTGGCGCAAAGTATAGCCGTAACAGGCGGGTTTATGTAGTCCGATGCGCATGATGATTACGCGCAGATAGTATGTGGGCAAGGGGGCTGCGTGAGGGTCGCGCATAAGCGGCACGCAATGACTCGGGGCCGACGAGATTACAAACTCCTGGGCTACAGCAATATCCTAAATATTACCCATCTCCTCGCTCAGGCTCATGTCTGGATTGGAAAATACGATATGACCGTCAATTCCCCGTCACTTTAACTATTCCGTCGGCAATGACCGTTCCTTCAACAACCCGTTGTGATGCGAGGTTGCGGACCTGAATTAATGCCCCGGCGCTGCCGTCCATGAGCGCCTTTCCGGTCATACGTATCTCTGCTCCAGCAATTTCCGCGAGGAGGGTGACTTGTTGTCCCCGGCGAACCCTGTTCGGGGCCTCAAGCATGGCGAGGGTATATGCGGCACCGGCACCTATTGGACGTTTCAGGGTCATGCCGAGGATTTGTTCGGGCATGCTCAGGTAACCATCGGAAAGGGAGGCGATGTTCAGTTCGGCGGTCTGGAAATCCTGGGCGGTTATCTGGCTGTTGCGGTTCATGGCGTGGCTGGCGACCAAAACCAGCGCAAAAATTTTGACGGTGACGGGTACATACAATGACCAGGGTTTTGGGCCATGGCAACGTATCCCGACGCTGGATGAACCCAGGATACGGCTGCCGGGCGGCAGGAAAGCCTCCGGGGTGTCCGCGCAAACCGGCAGGCGTAAGCGAGCGTCCAGGGCGCCAACCTCTATATAGGGAGCTGTAGGCGTACTCTGAATTTGCTTCAGCACAAAACTTCTGGCGGTTTCGCGCAACGAATCGTGGGATTGATACGTTTCGGCACGAGCTTGCTGTGGCAGTGAGATGAATGCCGCGAAAAAAGTAACTATCCAAAGAGTTGTAGGGTATGGCATGTCGTTGAGTAAGCAAAATATAAGCCAATTGAAATGTAAGCCGTCGTTCATTGTAATCTGTACATTTAGCAATGGTGGGAACGGCATAAGGGGCCGTAATCACCGTAAGGCATTGCGCCCCATTGTCCCCTTTACGGGGATTCACGGGTGTGACAATGAGGCTTAACCAGAAAAGCACTGGCTATTCCTCATTGTCACCTTAACGGTGATAACGGCCCCTAAAGCCACAATCAAGAACTTGTGAAAATTCAGAGATTGTTTCTCAGGTTAATGTATTAGGTTTCCGTGCCGATACCTCGCATATCAGTAAATGACGTTCTTAAGGAGAATGGCATGGCAAGCGTATTGGATGATGTGGACAAACGAACCCAGATGGTGGGGCAGAATCGGCTGGAGCTGTTGTTGTTCCGCCTGAATGACACGCAGCGCTTTGGCATCAATGTTTTTAAGGTACGTGAAGTTATTCAATGCCCGCCGCTGGCGCATCTGCCTAAAGCCCATCCTTCAATCTGCGGTGTTGCCACTATACGCGGCAAAACCATCCCTGTGATTGATCTGTCCATGGCGATAGGTCAGTCGCCCATGGCAGATCCGATGCGTGGTTATGTGATTGTCACAGAATATAACCGCTCGATTCAGGGGCTGCTGGTAAATGGCATGGATCGCATCGTTAATATGAATTGGGAGTCGGTGCTGGCGCCGCCCAAAGGCACGGGTTCCAGTAGTTATCTGACGGCGGTGACGCGGCTCAATGACCAATTGATCGAGATCCTTGATGTAGAAAAGGTGTTTGCAGAGATTATTCATTGTTCCACGTCGATTTCCGATGATTTGGTTGACGAGAGTGTTGCACAACATGGCATACAGCCACATGTGTTGATTGTGGATGATTCCAGTGTGGCGCGGAATCAGATCAAGCGTACCCTTGAACAGCTAGGCATTTCATATACCCTGGCGCCGGATGGCCGCGAGGCACTGGAGTTGTTGAAGAAATGGGCTGACACGCAAGATCCTCTCTTGCAGCATCTGAGCCTGGTGATTTCCGACATTGAAATGCCGGAAATGGACGGGTATACATTGACGACCGAGATCCGCAAGGATGAACGTTTACGCGGCCTCTATGTCATGCTGCATTCATCGTTAAGCGGTGTATTCAATGACGCCATGGTGAAAAAGGTTGGTGCGAATGAGTTTGTCGCAAAATTCAGTGCGGATGACCTTGCGGCGGCGGCCATGAAGAGGATTAAATTGTATAACGCAGGGAAAATACAGGCCGCTTGAGAGCTGCTGCACGACGTGGGCAGATTGCCGGTCGAATAACATGCCAGGGAGTCCCGTGCCAAACCAAACCATCCCTCCTCAAGAGTATGCGGCCTTTTGCAGTTTTCTTGAGTCCGCCTGCGGTATTACGCTCGGCGACAATAAACACTATTTGGTGATCAGCCGCCTTCACCGCCTGTTGGAGGAGGTAGGTATCCCAACGATTGGCGAGCTCGTGGTGCGTCTTGAGCGTGACGCAAAATCCGGTTTGCGTGAACGTATTGTGGATGCCATGACAACCAACGAAACCCTCTGGTTTCGTGATCAATCGCCCTTCGATATTCTCAAGGGGCACATTTTTCCGGAACTGACTGGAAAGCCCTCGCGCCCAGTGCGGATCTGGTCGGCAGCTTGTTCGTCGGGGCAAGAACCTTATTCCATCAGTATCGTGGCCCAGGAATACTTGAACAGTAAGCCGGGCAGTTTTCCGGCAGGCGTACAGATATCCGCTACCGATATATCACCCACCATGCTCAAGGGCGCCAAGGCGGGTCTGTACGATTCCATGGCGTTGGCGCGGGGCATGTCTGATGAACGCAGGAAGCGATTTTTTGACCCAAAAGAATCCCTGTGGGAGGTCAAAAATGAAATACGAAAACGTATCACTTTTGCGGAATTAAATCTGATGAAAAAGGATTATTCCGCACTGGGCAAATTTGACGTGATTTTTTGCCGCAACGTGCTGATCTATTTTTCCAGCGATTTGAAGCGAGACATCATTGCGCGTTTTGCGCGGGTGCTGGCGCCGGAAGGTTACCTGTTTCTTGGCGCATCCGAATCCGTATCGAGCTATTCTGATGCTTTTGACGCCGTCCGCTGCCAAGGTGGAATGGTGCATCGTCTCAAAAAGAAGTGAACACGAGGGTGTAAGAATTTTTGGCATCGTTAATTAAATATAGCTAAATCACCGTTCCATTTGGCCATGAGTAGTTTCATGGAAAATCTCAGCATTTTTTCACATTTGCTATAGCACTTTGTTTTTCTACGCATTCTTGCTAAAGGACACCTCTATAAATTCGCTGAAGCCGCGATG
>CAMTYI010000006.1:0-21580 GCA_947085925.1 uncultured Gammaproteobacteria bacterium | reverse complement strand
GGGCGGGGTCGCTGAAGAGGCCGATCCTGAGGGCCCCTGTCTGGCTGCCGGAGTAGCTGATCGTCCCCGCGATCGTGCTGCTCAGGGTGAGGGCGAAGTTTTTCCCTGGGTTGTCGATACCGTCCGTGACCGTCAATCGAGTGGCCGAAATGTTGGGCGTCAATCCGCAACGGGTATGGGCAGTCTTCAATCACTGGATTGAAAAAGCGCGCAAGGCCGATGATCCGTCCTCGATCACCCAGCTCGGAGTGGACGAAACCTCATCACGCAAAGGCCATAAATACGTCACACTCGGCGTTGATCTGGAGACCTCACGCGTCATTCATGCGTGCGAAGGCAAAGGCAAATCCACTTTAAAAAACATCCAGCAACACCTTGAATCAAAAGGTGTTGCCAAGGAACAGATTACCCAGCTCAGCATGGATTTATCACCCGCGTTTATTGCCGGCGCGGCGGAGTCCTTTCCTGCGGCGGCCATCACCTTTGACCGGTTCGCAGAAAACTGCTCCTGCGTTTTCTGCACTTCCGCCATCCCTGGCGGTCGCATGTTGTCAAATTACTCAACGAGGCGATGGACAAGGTGCGCCGAGTTGAACGCAAGGAACATGAGGCATTAAAAGGTCACAAGTACACGTTTTTGAGAAACCGGCAAAATCTTTCTGATAAAAAGGAAAAGGCGCTATCGGAAATGATTGAACTTTACCCTACGCTGGGGAAAGCTTATCGGCTGAAAGTGCTGTTCAATGACCTCTGGGGCATGCCCAACAAGACGGCGGCAACAACCTTCCTGACCCAGTGGTGTAACGCGGTTGAAGAAGCAAAAATACCGGCCTTTATGGCCTTCGCAAAAACGGTCAAGGGGCATTGGTCCGGCATCATCCACTTCGTCGAATCGCGTATCACCAACGGACTACTGGAAGGCATCAATAGCAAGGTGCAACTCGCCAAAAGACGCGCCAGAGGCTATCGAAATACCGGTAACTTTATCAATATGATTTACTTTTTATGCGGAAAAATGAAATTCAACTACCCACTGTATTTCACATAGAGCCATATAATCTTGAGCGGCGTAGCCATGCGGGTTAGACAGTGAACAAGCTGCTTTCGATGTTTTTTGATATCTGCCGATTACGGGTGGCGCCGCAAGATCTGCCTACCTCGCGCTCGCTGTTGGTATCCACGCTGGTGGTGTACGCGCTGCTTTCCATTGTAATTTCGGTGGTGCAGATGTCGCTGCTCAAGGCACTGCTGGCGGCGTTCATGGATACCGCGCTGCTCGCGGGGCTGTCCTTTTTTCTGCTGTGGGCAAGAATGTTTGCCCATCGTTGGGTGCAAGTCTGTACCGCGCTGGCGGGCAGCGGCGCAGTGCTGGAGGTGGTGGCCTTACCTCTCATGATCTGGCAGAAGCAGTTTGGCCCTGAGAGCAGCCTGGTGGTTTTGCCCACGCTGCTGTTGCTGGTGGTGCTGTTCTGGAATCTGGTGGTAGTCGGCCACATCCTGCGTCACGCGCTGACCACCAGTCTGGGCATGGGCGCAGTGTTGGCGACGGTTTACATGTATGTTTCGCTGAGCATCATCAAGATTTTGTTTTTTTCCGGTATTTAACTAATGCATATTCATATTTTGGGAATCTGCGGCACGTTCATGGGCGGCATCGCCGTGCTGGCGCGTCAGCTTGGTTATCGCGTCAGCGGTTCCGACGCCAACGTCTATCCGCCGATGAGCACGCAACTGGCGGAGCAAGGCATCGAGTTGATGGAGGGTTATGATCCCTCCCATCTTGATCCCGCGCCGGATTGTGTAGTAATCGGCAACGCCCTGTCGCGCGGTAATGCGGCAGTGGAATATGTGCTCAATCGCGGTCTGAATTACACCTCCGGCCCCGCTTTCCTGGCTGAGCACCTGTTGCGTGACCGCTGGGTATTGGCGGTGGCGGGCACGCACGGCAAGACCACCACCAGCACCATGCTGGCGTGGATACTGGAGTACGCAGGGCTCGAGCCAGGCTTTCTGATAGGCGGCGTGCCGTGCAACTTCGACATCTCGGCGCGGCTGGGCAATACACCGTTTTTTGTGGTTGAAGCGGATGAATATGACTCGGCGTTTTTCGACAAGCGTTCAAAATTCGTCCACTATCGCCCGCGCACCTTGATCATGAATAATCTGGAGTTCGATCACGCCGACATTTTCCCCGATCTTGCGGCGATCAAGCGGCAATTTCACCACCTGGTGCGCATCGTGCCGGGCAATGGGCTGATCATTGCCCCCGCTCAGGATGACAATCTGGCCGATGTGCTGGAGCAGGGCTGTTGGACACCGGTGGAATATTTCGGTGACGAGGCTGAAAACATATCAGGCTGGAGCGCCCGCAACGAGGCGGCGGACGGTGGCGAGTTTGATGTCTATTGGGGCGACGATCGCGTCGGGCGGGTCGTCTGGCCGCTGCTCGGGCGGCATAACGTACACAATGCACTGGCAGCCATCGCCGCAGCGCGCCATGCAGGTGTGATGGCGCAGCATGCCGTGGCGGCACTGGCGGAATTTCGAGGGGTGAAACGCCGCATGGAGCAGCGCGCGGTAGTGGATGGCGTGACGGTATACGACGACTTCGCGCACCACCCCACGGCGATTGCCACCACGCTGGAAGGCCTGCGCAAACGGGTGGGGGCGGCGCGCATCATCGCCGTGCTGGAGCCGCGCTCCAACACCATGCGCATGGGCGTGCATCAGCAGACGCTCGCTCCGTCGCTGGCATTGGCCGATGAGGTGATTCTGTATCAGCCTGCCGATATCGGCTGGGATGTGGCGGCGGTTGCAGCGAGCATCGGCCCGCGTGCCGCCGTGCTCGACACCGTGCCCGCCATCGTGGCGCATGTGGCGCGGTTGGCGCGACCGGGTGATCATGTGCTGATCATGAGCAATGGCGGTTTCGGCGGCATACACACCCAATTGATAGAGGCCTTGCAAGCCAAATGAGCCGTAATGCGATAGCCCTGGCAATGACCGGCGCCTCCGGTGCGGCCTATGGGCTGCGCTTGCTGCAATGCCTGTTGCAGGCCGATCGGCAGGTGTACCTGATGGTGTCGGCGCCGGGGCAAGTGGTGATCTCCATGGAGACGGATTTGAAGCTGTCGGGGCGGCCCGGTGAGATGCAGGAAGCGTTGTCCGCGCATTTTGCGGCAAAGCCCGGCCAGTTGCGCGTGTTCGGCAAGGATCAGTGGACCGCCCCGGTGGCCAGCGGCACCAGCGCGCCGCAGGCGATGGTGGTGTGTCCCTGCACCAGCGGTACGCTGTCTGCCATCGCCCACGGCGCCAGCAACAATCTGCTGGAGCGCGCCGCCGATGTAATGATCAAGGAACAGCGCAAGCTGATTCTGGTGCCGCGCGAAATGCCGCTCTCCGTCATACACCTCGAAAACATGCTGAGTCTGGCGCGGCTTGGGGTTACCATCATGCCCGCCAATCCCGGATTTTATTATCGCCCGCAGCGCGTCGAAGACCTGGTGGATTTTGTCGTGGCGCGCATTCTGGATCACCTCAATATCGAGCACACGCTGATTCCGCGCTGGGGGGAAGAGGAAGCCCATGACTGATGAATTACGCATCCCGCTGTTTCCACTGCACACCGTGCTCTATCCCGGCGGACCGTTGCCGCTGCGTATCTTCGAGCCGCGTTATCTGGATATGGTCAGCGCCTGCCTCCGGCAGAGCAGCGGCTTCGGAGTATGCTTGATCCGTAGCGGCAACGAGGTGGGCCGCGCCGCCACGACTTACGATATCGGCACGCTGGCGCTGATCACCTATTGGCACATGGGCCATGACGGCCTGCTCGGCATCACCGGCTGCGGCCAGCAGCGCTTCCGCATCCTGTCCGAGGAGGTGCAGCCTAATCAACTTACCATGGCCGAGGTGGAGCTGATCCCCAACGAACCGGAAGCGGATATTCCGCCGGAATACCTGCCGCTGGTGGATCTGCTGCGCCAGATGATCGAGCAGATCGGCCACCACTATACCGCCATCCCCAAGAAATACGCTGACGCTGGCTGGGTGGGTTGCCGCTTGGCGGAGCTGTTGCCCCTGGGTCTTGCGCAAAAACAATATCTGTTGCAGATCAGCAGCCCTGTGCAGCGTCTCGAACGCTTGGCGGCGGTGATAGAGCAGCTTGGTATACGATGACCGCTGCAATGATCGACTATGATGTCGTCATTGCCGGTGCCGGCATGGTGGGTGCCACGCTGGCCTGCGCGCTGGGGGCCAGCGGCTTGCGCGTGGCAGTGCTGGAGGCGCAGCCGTTGCCGTGCGACTTCACGTTGCAAGACGATTACGATCTGCGCGTTTCCGCCATCACGCGCGCCTCGCAGCGCATCTTCACCACGCTGGGTGCGTGGCAGGGCATGGCTGCGCGGCGCGTCAGCCCGTTCCGTGAAATGCACGTATGGGATGCAGGCGGCCCGCTCGGAATTGAAGGCGAGATCCACTTCGATAGCGCCGAAATCGGCGAGGACACCCTCGGCCACATCATCGATAACCGCGTCATTCAATGTGCGCTTTTGGAGCGAATGCGCGACTTTGATACAATTGAACTGATCAATCCGGCGAGCTTGACGGCGTTTGCCATTGGCCCTGAAAGTGTGTGTCTACAGCTTGATGATGGCCGCACTATCAATGCGCGGCTGTTGGTTGGAGCGGACGGCGCCGAATCGAAGGTGCGGCGGCTGGCGGGAATCACCACGCGCGGCTGGACCTACGCGCAGAAGGCGCTGGTCACCACCGTCAAGACGGAACTTTCGCACCACGAGACTGCATGGCAGCGCTTCCTTCCCACTGGCCCATTGGCCTTTCTGCCGCTGAGCGATGGCCGCTGCTCCATCGTCTGGTCCACCGCGCCGGAACAGGCCGATGCGTTACTGGCCATGCCCGAGGCGCAATTCCTGAAAGAGTTGGAGCAGGCCTTTGCCGGCAAATTGGGGCGAATGATCGCAAGCCCTGGCCCGCGCGCCGCGTTTCCGTTACGTCTACAACACGCCACGGCCTATACCGCCCCGCGCTTGGCCTTAATCGGCGACGCCGCGCACACCATCCACCCGCTCGCAGGCCAGGGCGTCAACCTTGGTCTGCTCGACGCCGCCACGCTCGCCGAGGTGGTGCTTGACGCGCACCGTGTCGGCAAAGACATAAGCTCCACCGCCACGCTGCGCCGCTACGAGCGCTGTCGCAAAGGTGACAACCTCGCCATGATGGCGGCGATGGACGGCTTCAAACACCTGTTCGGCAACAACCTTGCCCCGTTGCGGTTGCTGCGCAGTGCGGGATTGAACCTCGTCAACGCCGCCACGCCAGTCAAGAATCTGGTCGTGCGTCATGCCATGGGGTTGAGCGGGGATCTGCCGAAGATGGCTAAAGGCTAAGAAACTGTTCACGATCTGGCTGAAGAGCGCATCGCGGCGTTGGGAACGGACTCAAAATGCTCATTTACTTCGTGTAAACTCCGCTTTTTCGCCCGTTTCCGCCTAGCGCTGCATCCCTTGATCGAGATCGTGAACAGTTTCTAAGTCCGACAGGTTGCCAGGTTATTCGGGTTGCTTTTTCACCTGTGGCTGGGGGCGCTCGCCCACGCGGGCAGTGAACGTGATTTCCTTGCCGTTGCGCAGTCCCCGCAGACGCGTCTCGGCGCCAGGCGTGATTTTGGCGATGGCGTTCACGAGATCCTTGGCCGTGGTTACGTTTTGATCGTTCACCTGAGTAATGATGTCCCCGGACTTTAGCCCGCCCTTACTGGCCGGGCTATTGGGCAATACCCCGGCAACCACCACCCCGCTTACATTTTTCGCTCCAAAGGATTCGGCCAGTTCCGAGGTGAGATCCTGGGCTTCGATACCGAGCCAGCCGCGTACCGTGTGACCATGTTCGACGATCTGCTGCATCACATTCTTGGCGATGCTGACTGGAATCGCAAAGCCGATACCTTCCGATCCCCCTGAGCGCGAAAAGATCGCCGTATTGATCCCGATCAATTGTCCGTATGCATTGATCAATGCCCCGCCGGAATTGCCGGGATTGATGGCGGCGTCGGTCTGGATGAAATTTTCAAAGGTATTGATGCCGAGTTCGCTGCGGCCCGTGGCGCTGACGATACCCATCGTCACGGTTTGGCCGACGCCAAAGGGGTTGCCGATGGCCAGTGCGACATCGCCGACACGCGGTACCTCGGCTTCGCTGATAGTAATGCTGGGGAGGTTGTCGACCTTGATTTTTAAAACTGCGAGATCGGTTTCCGGGTCGGTGCCAACGATAGTTGCCTCCGCACTGCGTCCGTCATGCAGTCCGACCTTGATTTCATCGGCGCCTTCGACAACATGGTTGTTCGTCAGAATGTAACCTTGCGTGCTGATGATAACGCCTGACCCCAAGCTGTTTTCCTGGCGCTTGCCGGGCGCAGGCGGCTTGTCGCCGAAAAAACGGCGAAAAGAGGGGTCATCAAAGAGCGGGTGGGGGCGCTGGGTGACGACCTTCGCCGTAAAAATATTCACCACCGACGGCGCAGCAAGCTCCACCGCGCGCGCATACGATACTGGGCCGGATGCGTCTTGCGCTGCTCCCCGAGGTGGCTGCGGGGTGGTGGCTCCTGCGGGTGTCGCGCTCTCTTTGAACTCAACAACGGGGCGCCGCTCCAATGTGTTGGGGCGGAAGAAAAACATCACAACAAATGCAACGGCCAGTCCAATGACGGTTGCTTCAGCGAGGAATATAAGTATTTTGCGTGTCTGCACGATATTGACATCCTCCAGGGAGGCAGTGATTCTTGACTTTGATGTAGTCTACTAAAAAAACGCTCGGAAGGTTTGCACTTATGTTTCGGTTGTTGGGGGGGGGATGCAGCTTGTCAGGCTTCTTGCTCATGTGTGAGGTTTCTTTTTTGGCGCAAAGTTTTAAAAATAGAATGAAATAGGGTTTACATTGCTGTTTGTGGTTTTGGCCAGTTATTTACTGGTGGCGGCGGCCCTTGTGTATAAATTTACGGAGTGGTTTGAGATGCAATTTCAGGCTCCTTTTTGTGTTATCTGTGCGATACATGAAGAAACTTGATACTTTTGCATTGACACGCTCTATAAAGTTGTTCTAGGATTCAAGGCGTAGGGGCGGTCAAAGATAAAAAATACAAATTTAATTGCCTATTATCATTAGCCTTTTGCACCTAATACTAACAATATAAATACGGAAATTGGTGGGAGCGCGATTTGGTCGGGAATTAAAGGATTAGGGGTGGGTGCGGTTTAGTGTGTCCTGTCGTTTGAGCATTCCCTTTCTTCCTTGCATTCTTGAGCAATCGCGGTGTGTTGTCACTAAGTATTAGTGGTGGCGTGCAGGCGTGCTCGTCCTTTCATTGGGCGGGCGCGTCATGTTCTGTATCGGGAGGGGTGTTGCCTCGCATTGCGTGGCGTCCATCTATGGTGGGCGCTCCTTTCCGTAATGCTGAAATCCCGTGGTAATTTATATAAACATCGAGGGTTGAGATGTCGCACGGTTATCTTTTTTTATCTGGGCCGGTGGGTTCTTCGGGGGCGGTTGTGCCGCATCACCGTAGTTCACGCTATTTTCTGATGGCGCTTGCCGCACTGGTGCTGGGGTTTTTTCTCACGATATCCTCCGCGTGGGCCGATGGCGCCGCCGGGGTTCCAAATGCGGTACCGCCGAAAGGTGAGCATGAGGGTAAAAACGTCGAGCAACCTATCGAGTTTCCTCATAACATCCATGTTGATGTCAACAAGATCAACTGCATGTATTGCCACACCTATGCGCGCCGCAGCAAGGTCGCCGGCATCCCGCCGACCAGCAAGTGCATGGGTTGCCATCTCGTGATCGCCACGGACAAGCCGCGCATCAAAAAACTCACGGAATACTGGGAGAAAAAGGAGCCTGTGCGCTGGAAGAAAGTGCATGATGTCCCTGACTTTGTGCATTTCACCCATGAAAAACACTTGAAGAGGTTTGTATTCGACAACGAAGGCATGTCTGTCGACAAGGTTTCTGAGGTGTGTGCCTTCTGTCACGGTGATGTCAAGAAGATGACGGTTGCGCACAAGGTGAAGCCTCTGAATATGGGGTTCTGCGCCCGTTGTCACGAGGCAAACAAAGGTCCGTTCGACTGCTGGAAGTGTCACAAGTAATAACTAATTGAACAGGGTGCGCTTGGGGTTGTGTGCGCAGCGTTTTGAATTGCACGTTGAGGTGGGTGATTTGCTATGAGTGGTAACGATATCAACCGCAGAGACTTTCTGAAGATCCTGGGTTGGAGCGGTGTGGGTGTAGCCGTTGCCGGCTGTGATAGGCCGACGACTGTTACCCTTGAAGAGGGTAAGGAAGAAGTGGTCGCTTACCTTCAGCCCGAGGAATATGTTATTCCTGGTGTTGGCGTCTGGTTTGCGTCAACGTGTCAGCAATGTCCAGCGGGTTGCGGCGTGCATGGGCGTGTGCGCGAAGGGCGCGTGCTCAAGATGGAAGGCAATCCTGATTCGCCGATCAACAAAGGCAAACTTTGCCAGATGGGCCAGGCCGGTGTACAGGGGCATTACAATCCTGACCGTTTGAAGAAGCCTATGTTGCGCAAGGGTGGCGCGCTGGCCGAAGTGTCGTGGGAAGAAGCCTTGGCAGCGCTGGAGCAGAAGGTGGGTCCCGCGTCTGGTTTGGCGGGAGATCGCTTTGCTTGGTTTACCGGCACGGTAAGCGGTCACCAATCGGTACTGCTGTCTGCCCACCTTGCGGCGATGGGTTCGAAAAACCATTTCATCCACGAAACGATCAACAACGCTGTGGCGCGCACTGTCAATCAGGATATGCTCGGTGAGGCGATGCCGCGCTACGACCTTCCTGCGGCGAAGATGGTCTTGTCATTTGGTGCTGATCTCGTAGGTACGGGGAGTTCGCCCGTTCATTTTTCCGGTGAGTACGCCAAATTTCGCACGGGTGCAACGCGCGGTGTGCTGGTGCAGGTCGAACCCAAGATGACCCTCACGGGCGGCAGTGCCGATCTGTGGGTAGCGATTCGTCCCGGCACAGAGGGAGTGCTTGCGCTGGGTATCGCCAATCAGCTCTTGCTCGGAGACGAGCTTAAGGTCGCGGGCCTTCCTGAAAACCTCCGCACGCTGATTACAGCTTACAACCTTGAAAAGGTAGCTGGCATCACGGGAGTAACGGGCGATCGCATAACGCGGATTGCCAAATTGCTGAAAGAGCGTTCTCCCAGTCTGGTTCTGGCGGGCGCATCAGTCGAAGGTCATGCCCATGGTTACCAGTCTGCTGCTGCGATCATGGTGCTCAACATCGTGCTCGGTAATGTCGGCAAGACCATTCTTCCCTCCGGATCATCGGCTTTCCCGCAGATGGAAGCCAAGGCAGGCGGTACACGTGACCTTCTGGCTTTGGCAGATGCCGCTGACAAGAAAGCGCTGGATGTTGTGTTCTTCCATGGCGCGAACCCCGTCTACACGGCTCCCGCTGCTCTGGGTCTGACCGATAAACTGAAAAATATCCCATTCAAAGTGGTCTTTGCCGTACATCCGGATGAGACGGCAATGAATGCCGACTTGGTGTTGCCCATCCTGTCTGCCCATGAAGACTGGGGCACGCACATGGGGGTTTACCAGCCCGAGCAAAAATCCATCAGTATTCAGCAGCCGCTGATGGAGCGTTTGTATCCTGACACCAAGGGTTTTGGTGATCTGCTTCTGGCTTTGTTGAAGGCGCGCCAGGTCAAGGAATACGAGTCATTTGCGGATTATTACGGTTACCTGAAAAATGCGTTTGCTGCGTTACCGGCCTCTGTAAAGGGTGATTCAATTAGCGACGAGGATTTCTGGGGCAAGAGCCTGCAGAAAGGCGTGCTGAATATAGGCACTGTTGCTGGTACCCTGAATCCCAAAATGGTTGAAATCAGTTTTCCCGAGTTTAAGAGCGACGCACCGGACTACTATCTCGTGCCGTCTGCCCAGCTTGGTTTGTGGGATGGGCGTCATGCCAACCTGCCCTGGCTTCAGGAGGCTCCGGATCAAATCAGCAAGGTGGTTTGGAACTCCTGGGTGGAGATGCATCCCGCGACGGCCGCAAAGCTGGGCGTAAAAGAAGGTGATTTCGTCAAGGTGAGTTCTGCGCAGGGCGCTGTCGAGGCGCAGGTGTATGTCTATAAGGGTATCCATCCTCAGGTTATCGCTGTGCCGATGGGGCAGGGGCATGAAGAATATGGCAGATATGCCAAGGGGCGTGGCGTTAATCCACTCAAAATTCTCGCCCCGGTTGTTGACGCGAAGACTGGCGAGCTGGCTCTGTATGGCACCCGCGTGACGGTGGCCCAATCAGGTCGGCGCGAGGTGCTGGTGAAGCTGATGGGTAGCGAGACTCAGCTTGGGCGCAAGATGGTGAGTACTGTTACTGCAAGCGTGTTTAACCGCACAGAGGGGACAAAGAATGTCACTTGATAATATTTTGACGAACTGGTCAAGGTACCGGAAAGGCGCCGAAGAGGGTGGCTTTCACGAGTACGAGCACCAGTGGGGCATGGTTGTTGACCTGAATAAATGCATTGGCTGCAACGCCTGTTCAGTGGCCTGTTATGCCGAAAACAACCTGCCGGTGGTGGGTGAGAAACGCTGTGGTAAAAACCAGGCCATGAACTGGCTGCGCATTGAGCGTTATTGGGATGAGCCGGATCTTGAACCCTACAATGCAACTCCCTCGGCGAATATTGATGCCTGGATTGAGGGTAACCCCCCCGCCAAAAAGGCTGAATTGAGGCCATCCATGCCGAGCAGTTATCTCCCGGGCTTGCTCGAGGAAGGCGGGCAGAGCTTTGAACAGCGCGTCGGGTTTAACGGTACCAAGGGCGAATTCCAGGATTTCGGCGCGAGCTTTTTGCCGATGATGTGTCAGCAGTGCCATGCCGCCACCTGCGAGCCAGTATGTCCTGTGGCTGCAACATACCATACGCCGGATGGCCTCAACGCCCAGGTGTATAACCGTTGTATCGGGTCGCGCTATTGCTCCAATAACTGCCCCTACCGGTTGCGCTATTTCAATTTCTGGTCTTACTATGAAGATGCTTGGCCGGAGCCGCTGCACATGCAGCTCAATCCGGATCTCAGTGTGCGCGACAAGGGTGTGATGGAGAAGTGTACCTTCTGCATCCAGCGCATCCGCGTGGCGAAGGATGAGGCCAAAATGGAAAACCGCAAGGTGATCGACGGAGAGTTTTCCACTGCATGTGTGCAGACGTGTCCTACCGGGGCGTTGGTGTTTGGCGACATGCAAAATCCTGATAGCCAGGTAAGCAAGCTGTGGAGCTATCACCAGGTGGAACGTGGCAAAACCAAGCAGAACAAAGAAAACAAGGAGCTTCGCGGCTACCGTGTTCTGGAAGGCTTGAACACCGACCCCAGTGTGTTATACCTGGAGCGGGTACGCGAAGTTTAAAGGTGGGGGTTCGCGTGGTTGTTTGTGGGTCAATCCTGGTGTTTTCAATGACAACTCAACAGATCAGGTCGGTGGAAAAGACGGCATGAAATACGTAAACGAAAAAGATATTAACGAAGAGATCAAGTGGGCGCAGATCAATACGGATATTCTGCAAAGCCTGCAGAATCCCAGAAAGGCCTATTGGGTCGCCATTGCGGTATGTCTGGCTATGCTCTCTTGCGCTGTAGTGGCAGAGGTGTATCAGTATCAGACCGGCTTGGGCGCGGCGGACCTTAATCGTCCGCACATGTGGGGGTTGTATATCGCAACCTTCATTTTCTGGATCGGCATGAGCCATTCGGGAACCCTTTTGTCGGCAATTTTGCATATTATCCATGCCGACTGGCGTAAACCGATTTATCGCTTCGCGGAAGCGATGACGACGTTCTCGCTGATGACGGCGGGTTTTTTCCCCATGATCCATTTGGGGCGCATGTGGAACCTGTACTGGGTTATCCCTTACGTCAGTGACCGCGGCATCTGGCCGAATTTTCGGTCACCTCTGGTATGGGACGCCTTTGCGATCACCACCTACCTTACCTCATCGGCATTGTTCCTCTTTATCGGCATGATCCCCGATCTGGCGATTTGCCGTGATAATGTGACCGGCTGGCGTAAGAAGCTCTACACCGTGCTCTCGTTGGGATGGCAAGGTACGGATCGTCAGTGGCGCCACTTCCGCAAGACCTATATGTTGATGGCCTGCTTCCTGATCCCGCTGGCGGTTTCGGTGCATTCCATTGTGTCTTCCGACTTTGCCATGTCAATCATGCCGGGTTGGCATGTAACCAGCTTCCCTCCGTACTTTGTGGCGGGCGCGCTGTACTCTGGATGTGCGGCTATCATCACGTTGTTTATCCTTCTGCGCTACTTCTTCAGGCTGGAGGAGTACATGACAGTTGCCCTGATGGAGAAGACCTGCAAATTGACCTTTGCAATCGCTATGGTCTGGACTTATCTGAACCTGGTTGAGTTTGGTGCAACGTGGTACGGACACGATCCCGTTGCCAAGGAGGTGTTGATCTCCAAATTTGTTGGTCCATTCGCTCCTTACTTCTGGGCAATGATGTTCTTTGGGTCGGTATTGCCATTCGCCTTGGCCTTTGAAAAACTGCGCCGTCACATGCCGACCATGATGGTTGTTTCCATCCTGCTTAATATTGGTATGTGGCTGGAACGCTGGATGATCGTCGGTCCGACACTGTCGCACGCCTATGCCCCAGAGGCTTGGAATTTCTTATGGCCAAGTATTGTTCAGTGGGCTATCGTGTTTGGCAGTTTCGGCTGGTTCGGGTTGCTGTTCCTTATCTTTGTGAAAGTGTTCCCATGCGTTTCCATGTATGAGGTTAAGGAGATGGTCTTCCATCGTAGACGGGAAGCGCATGCCGAGGTGGCTGAGAAATTCCATCGTCGGGCGGCGGATGTGCAGCAAGCCACTGGCAGACCCAGTGTAGAAGGGGCGTAATCATGAAAAAGAAATATCGTGTCTTGGGTTTGTTCTCTGATTTTGAGGAGGCCTTTGCTGCCATTGCCGACATTCGTCAGTACAAAGTTCCTGGCGTGTCTGTCGATGACGTCAGATTGATGTCTCCCATTGAGCACCCGGAGATTGAGGAGGTGTTGGGCGAGCGTCCGGCGCATATACCGAAGTTCACGCTTGCCGGGGCTATATTCGGCATAACCTTCGGCTTCCTGTTTCTGGCGTCGGCACAGGCTAACTTCCTGGTGCAGCCTCAGGGTGGCAAGCCGGTTGTCCCGTTGCCCTCCAATATCGTGCTGACCTACGAAATGTTGATTTTGTTTGGTGTCATTTTTACTGTGATCAGCTTCCTCGTTCTGTCCGGTCTTTTGTTCGGGAAAAAGGAAACGCTCTACAGCGAAAAAATTGCCGTGGATCAAATTGGTATCATTCTGGAATTGGACGAGGATACGTTTGAGCCTTTGAAAGCGCTGTTCAGGCAGCATAAAGTACTTGAAATCCGGGAAGAGGTGATCAAATGAGGTTTGTTGGTCCGCTATTAGCTGCGATGTTGCTGCCCACGGCGGCGTTTGCCTGGCCGTGGTCGCAGGATATGATGAATCAGCCCAACATCAAGCCTCAGGAAGGCCCGATGGCGCCTTTCCCCAAGCGTTCGGTTCCGACGCAGGGAATTGCCACCACGGTTGCCAATCGAGATGAGACGAAGGATATGGTGAACCCTATCCCGGTGTCCGAGCAATCCTTAAAGCAGGGCAAGGTGCTGTTCAGGATTTATTGCGCGGCATGTCATGGTCTTACCGGGCAGGCTGATTCCCCGATTACTGCGAAAATCGGTGCTATCAGCCTGGCCGACGACTATGTCCAAAAAAATCTCACCGAGGGGTGGATATTCGGCACCATTACTTTTGGCAGCGCGATCATGCCGGCCTATGGTAAACCGAGCGCGCGTGAAGATGGGCGTGGCTCGAACGACCTGTCTGTTGAGGAACGCTGGCATGTGGTGAACTATGTTCGTCATAAAATGGTTCAGGATGCACAGGCCGAGCCTGCGAAAACTGTATCCGCTAAATAAAACGTAATAGAAATACGAACACCAGAGGGGCAAAATGGAAAACTTTGGTAGCTGGTCAGTATTGACCGTAGACTTTTTGATTATTCTGTATCTTGCGCTGGGTGGCGTGACATTTTCTGCTGTCCTTCATCTGGTCAATGGTAAGTGGCGCTTTCAGGTGCGCAAGCTCGCTTGTGCCTTGGCAGTGCTGTTCCCCATCGCATTTGTGTTGCTGCTGGTGCTTCTGGCAAACGGCGAGTCGACCTTCCAGTGGCTGGCGCATGCGCACGATGAGGGACAGCATCTTCCGGGTTGGCATAACTACACCTTCTTGGTTACCCGGCAAATCATCGGCTTCATCATTGTGGCGGGCCTGTATGGGCTGTTCATCAAGTATCAGCATGAGAGCGAGATTGATGAGTCCTACGCGGCACAGCGGCGCTTCCGCAATGTTGCCCTGTTGATACCCGTCGCGTACTTCCTGTATGCAACGATGGTGGCGTGGGATTTTGAGATGACCATGTTGCCCGGCTGGCACAGTGCGAGCTATGGCGCCTATCATTTCGTGAGCAATTTCCATGGCTTCCTGGCGTTCTTCACGATCTTTCTGTTTTTCCTGTATCGGTCGGATAAGCTGACCAAGCCGTTCGAGCCTCATATATTCAATTATATGGCGCAGTTCATGCTTGCGTTTACCATCCTGTTTACCTACCTGTATTTCACCCAGTTTCTGATCATGTGGTACGGGCGTCTGCCTGACGACGTGACACGCTACCGGAACATGATGTATCAGGGTTTTGGTCCGCTGTGGTGGACGTTCCTGACCATGAAGTTCATCATTCCGTTCACTACGCTGGCGATCACGCCCAACCGTCACAATCCGTATGTAATCGTGATGGTGGCAACGTCGATCTGGTTGGGTACATGGCTTGAGCGGTATACCTGGATTGCGGGATCGGTGGATCCTCAGTACTACACTATGCCGATGACCTCCGCGTTTGGTATCGGTGTGACCATCGCCATCTTCGGTGTGTCATGGTTCGCAGTGAGATGGTCGCTGACCAGATACGGGCTGGTCAAAGCCAAAGCCTAGCCCCAAACTCTGTTAGTGTAAAAACACACCGCTGATTCCAGAATGTCTGGGATCAGCGGTTTTTTTTAAATGCCTTCCCTGAAATTTAACTTTCGGAATGCGAAACGGTATGGTTTGGCTTCTTGAGGTGGCGATTTTTGTGTGTGAAAATTATATAACTATCAGTGTGTTGGCCTATCGCAGCTTGACTCAATACGGGATTCTTTGCTATATGTAGGCTTGCGATAAGCAAAAATAGAGCCAGATCCCGGACATTCTGTGTTTCAGCGTGTCAAGTCTGGCGTTTTGCTGTAAGGATCGGCGGCTTTCCCGATGGTGGTCAGTGGGTGGTGATATGTTAATAGTAAAAAATAAGGCCGCAGGGGCGTGTTCAGGCTCTTTCCCCAGTATCTGGTATCGGCTGTTTGCCCTTCTGACTTTAGGGCTATTGATCAATTCTCCATCGCACGCTCTTACTTTCCCTGTCAACAGCACGTCCGATGTCGTGGATGCCAAGCCCGGTGACGGCAAGTGTGCAACCACCTTGACAGGCACTACCTGCACCCTGCGCGCCGCCATCCAGGAGGCCAACGCGTTGGCGGGGCCGGATACCATTACGCTGCAAGGCTTAACGTATACGCTCACCAGATCCGGCGCGGGTGAAAACAGCGCCGCCACAGGTGATCTGGATGTCACCGGAGTCGGTGATTTGACTATTCAGGGCGTCAGCCCAACATCCACGCGTATTCTGGCCGGGGGAGGGGGGTTCTTTTCTTCCCAAGGTATTGATCGCGTGTTCCACTTCATTGGCAAAAATAATGTCACCATCAACAATGTGTCGATAGAAAACGGCTATGTAACCGGCGCCAAGGGTGGCGGTGGTGGTATTTTCAATGAGGCGGCTTGGGTTACGCTCTCGAATTGCCAGGTGCTTCAGAGCATTACTGCATGGTCGGACCCAGCCAGATCGGGCGGGCAAGGCGGTGGTGTGTATAACGCCGCTGGTGCCAAGATGACCATTAACAACTGCACCTTTAGAGGTAACAAGGCCAACACCAGCACCAACTCTTCCGAAAACGCTTTTAACGGCGGCGGGGCGCTCTATAACGGTGGCGAGATGCTTGTCAGCAACAGCGTTATAGACGCGAATACAGCAAGTAGGTTTGGCGCTGGTGTGCTGAACTATACCGGGATGCTGACCATCAACACGAGCATTATCAGCGGCAACACGGGGCCAGCTATTGATTCTTCGGGTTTCGGTGGAGCGAGCGGCGCGGGGGGCGGCGGAGGCATAGCCAATTTCAACGGTCAGGTGACGCTGAGGGACAGTCGTGTGAGCGGGAACAGGTCGATGGAGGGCGGCGGCATCTACAATTACCCGGCAGGTTCTACGCAGGCGCGGGTTATTATTATCTCCAGTGCCATTACAGGCAATGGGGCGGATATGTGGGGTGGAGGTGTCAGCAACTGGGACAGGATGAGCGTTTTCTATAGCGCCATCACCGGAAATGTGGTGGGTGCGAGTGGTGGTCAATTCGGTTTTAATGGCGCTTTCATGGGCGAGGGGGGCGGTTTCTCTAATATGGGGATTGGCGACCTGCTAGTGCAGCATTCCACCATCAGCGGCAACACGGTCGCTCGCGCCGGTGGTGGGATTTTCAATGGTGCGAAGGCCAGGCTTGTTCATGTTACGCTACGGAATAACAAGGCGGCGAGCGGCCCCCTCTGTACCAGTGGTGGTAGCGGCGGTGGCGGTTTTGGTGGCGGAGGTTTTACCAATTGCAGCAGCGTTAGATATGTCTTCGGCAACGAGGTGTTTAATAGCTCTGCTGCCGTATCGTCGACTAAAGGGATAATTTTTGAGCGTACCATCATCGGGGGCGGAGCCAGTCCGGCCGGAAATTGCCTGGCGGGCGATTCTGATACCGACGGCTTTAGTGCAGCCTTGAGTAAACTTGTTCCATTCACGGCTACTTCGAACGGTTACAATATTGACAGCGGCAATACCTGTGCGCTGCCAACCGCTGTCGGCACTACCGATAAGGTCAGTACCGACCCTGGTATTGCGGCGCTGGCTGATTTCGGCCAAGGTGCTGTTCTCCCCGGTGGCGGCAGGGTACCCCAGTCGCTGCATATGCCAAATGCAGGCAGTCCGGTGATCAACGCCATTCCCAATAATCTCTGCCCCAAACCGGGGGTGGATCAACGCCTTTATGTGCGGCCTGGTGTAACCAGCCCAACCAGTTCTTTCTGCGACATTGGCGCGGTGGAAGTTGGCACCACCAGGGCCACGCTCGCGGATTTGAGTGTTGCGGTAACCTTTGCTGCCAGTGCGGCCTCTCTCAGGGCCGCTGTCGGTAGCTCGGTGGCGGACATGAGCTACGCAATCGCGGTGACGAACGACGGCCCGGGTGATGTGGCTGATGTGATTGCCATTACTCAGGTTTTCGACGCTGATGTTTCGCTTACTGCATTCGGCCCCCGTGATTCCACCAATCTGTCCTGCGGCCTGGTCGACACGAAGACAGTTACCTGCTCTTATCCCGGTGGGTTGGTGGCTGGCAAATCCTTCAATGCCTATGTGACGGTCAGGCCAGCGGACCCCGCCCTGAAAACGCTTAATAGCACGGTTGCGGTTTCGTACCCGGAGCTTGGTGCCACAGTTGATCCTGTCCCCAGTAACGACAGCGTTACGGTTGCGCGGGATGTGAAAGCGGCGCTTGATCCGTTGCCTAGCAACAGTACTGTAACGCCAGGGGGGCGCTCTTCCAGCGGCGGCGGCGGTGCTTTTGGGATGTTGCCTTTGGCGTTGCTGGGTATGTTTGGCGCTTGGCGGGGTTATAGGCGCAGTGCTGCCATGTCATGTAGGCCGAATTCCAGGTAACGAATACGCAGGGTGCGCCATGCGCGCCCTGTTTTTTTGTCGACTCCTTACGCTGCCCGTGCGGTTTGGTGTGCTTTCGGTTAACCTTCCCGGCCGTTTTTCAATAAACGATAGCCCCTTCTGTCTCAGTTTTTCTTTGTTTTTGTTGTTTTTTCGTGCGCGAGCGAGTTGTTTATTTGTTCCGGGCACTTTCCCTTGGTTGACATTTTTGTGAAAAAAATGGTATAGATGAGTCTCAGCAGGAGACTAGGATGGTGCTATTTACCTTCTTGGTCGTTTCTGAATAAAAGGGATGTTTTCCCATCGCCATGGACATAGGTGACCAAATGTTTCAAAGAAAAGGTCAAGGGATTGGCTCAGGTCTTGGTTTTTTTCGCGCTATCCGATATCCGCTGTTTCTGATTTCCCTCGCATCAGGGTTGTTCGCCAACTCTCCGTTACACGCTGCTACTTTTGATGTCAACAGCACGGCTGACGAGGTCGATGCCGATCTTGTGAATGCTGTGTGCGAAACGTCCTCAGGTGTTTGCACTCTGCGCGCCGCCATTCAGCAGGCCAATACATCGGAAGAGGCCGATACCATTAACCTGCCTGCGGGAATCTATACGCTAACCCTTGCAGGTAAAAATGAAAACGCGGCGGCCAGTGGTGACCTTGATGTTACGGGTACCTACGACCTGACTATCGTGGGCGCTGGGGCTGCGGTGACTCGTATCGTTCAGCAGGGAACAGGTTCGGTTCTGGCCTCTCCAGACAGGGATACCGTTGATCGGGTATTTCATTTTATCGGACGCAATAATGTCACCATTGACGGTGTAACCATCGAGAAGGGCTACGCGTATGGAACCTCCGGGGGGAACAGTCTTGGGGGCGGCATTTATAATGCGGGGGCGTTTGTAACGCTCAAGAACTGCGAAGTATCCCGAAATATCGCGGAATGGGCGAGTGATACAGCCTCGGATAACATGGGTACCGGTGGAGGGATCTATAACGCCGCCAACACCAAAATGACCATCGAAAACTGTACTGTCGGCAACAATACCGTCGAGATACCCAGTACGTCTTCCGGCAGCAATTTTCGCGATGGCGGTGGGGGCATCTACAATATCGGTGAGATGACCATCCGGAACAGTCTCGTTGAAAACAACTCCACCATTCGCTATGGCAGCGGGATATTGAACAGCGGTACGCTGACCATTGTTGCGAGTGTACTCAGGGGTAACAAGGATTCGACCCCATTCACGCCGGGACAGAGTTCTTCAAGAGGTGGCGCAATAGCAAACATAGGTGGCAGGCTTACCCTTCGAGACAGCTCGTTAACCGGCAATGTTGCCTCGCAAGGCGGGGGTGTCTATAACGATGCCATCGCTGCGGCGGGTGTAGCCATCATCGTGTCCAGCGACATCCGTGGCAACACGGCTCAGCTTTGGGGGGGCGGCATCGATAATTTTAGTACGATGAGTGTTCTTTACAGCTCTATCACCAATAATACAGTGGGTTCCGGCCCTTTGATACTGATTGGGGATGGCGGCGGCATACATAATTCCGGCTTTAGTACGCTGACGGTAAAGCATTCTACGCTGAGTGGAAATAGAGCCTTCCGTGCGGGTGGTGGCCTCTTCAACGGCTCGCGGGCCGAGTTCACGCACGTTACGTTGAGTAATAACCGTGCCGCTACTGGCGTTCCTGCAAGGGCCGACAATCTGAGATATACCCTTGGCAATGAAGTGTTCATTGATCCGGATGTGTCGCAAAACGATGCTACCGTGTTTCAGAACAGCATTATCGCGGGTGTCGTTAGCCCTGCCTCCGCTGTCGGGAACTGTTTCTCCGGGATATTTTCCAGCCCCATTAATACGGTGTTTCAATTCGAGAAATCCGTGCCTTTTACTACTACCAGTAAGGGTTACAATATTGATAATGGCAATACATGCAAGCTGGTTTTAGCGAATGATCTGCCCCCTAATACTAATCCTTTACTGGGAGTGCTTGCCGACTTAGGGAGCACTGCGGGTGGCGTGCTTATTACTCTTCCGGTCGTCGGCACCTTGCCGCGGTGGGCGCATGTCCCTGCTGTCGGCCCTGCGGTTGATACCATACCGACGAGTGCATGTCCGTCGCCAGGCGTAGATCAGCGTTTGCATGCCCGGCCCAGCGTGGCAAGTGGTCAGTGCGACATCGGGGCGGTAGAGATAAACTCCACCCCGGTTGCGATCACTGATTTACAGATTATTCTGACCGAAAGCGTGGCGACGGGCCGCGCACTTAGGGCTGTCGCTGCTGACCCTGTTAATTACACCATTACGGTTACCAATAATGGCCCCGGTGACGCCTCGGGTGTGAGCATCACGCAAACGCTGGATGAGGGTGCCGTGATGCTGAGGTCGAATAGTCCGCAGGGGGCTGCGTGCGAGCAGGCGGGCCGTACTGTAACTTGTCGATACGATAAGGTTTTGAAAAAAGACGAGGTCATTATCGTGTATGTGGCCGTTACCCCGCCCAGCGGTGCGAGGACACTAAACAGCACAGCCGTGGTTTCGACGGCGTCTACCGCTGCTGTCGTGGATTTTGTACCGGACAACGACAGTGCGACTATTAAGTCTGATGTTAGGGCGGTACTTGAACCTATCCCGAATAGCGGAGCGCCAGGGGCGACTTCTGGTGGTGGTGGCGGTGTATTTGGGGTGATACCGTTGGTCATGCTGGGGGTGTTTGGTGTGTTGCTGGGGTATAGGCGCCGCGTGAGTTGCCGAGCGTAAAAATGGTGGCGGGTTGGGGAGGTGGTTCAAAGTGCCGTTGGCATTTTTTTCACCCTCTCCCCGGCCCTCTCCCGCCTTGCGGGAGAGGGGGCGCCGTTGAATTGGAGATGGAGTTGAGGTGCGTATCTCACCCCTTTTTCTTTACAAAAAGCGCCCTGCGCTGGCGACGGTTGAGGTAATCAGCCCCAATATCAAATTTATGCCTATGATGCGGCGGATCTGCCCCAGATGTTTGCCCGCTGCAGGAAGTTCACCTCTCGCAATTGCTGCGTTCATTCTCCGGTAGGGTACGAAGAACACATGCAGGAATAGCAATATCATCACCGTGCCCAGCGTCAGCATCAGATGTATGTGCCCGCCGCTGTTTTTCATCCCGCCGAATTCCATAAAGATCATCCACAACCCTGTCGCAGGCAGCAGCACGATGGCTGCCCACACCCAGGGGAAGAAACGCCCGAAGGTTTGTGACCACAGGGGTAATCGCTGAGGTGGTTCCAGTAACGTCGCTGCGACGGGGCGTAGCGCCATGTAGGCAAAGAACATTCCGCCGACCCAGATGATGGCGGCGAGCAGGTGCAGGGGTAGGGCGATGAGCATGGTTGTTCCTCAGGGTTGTGTTGGGACGGGTTGCGGTGATGATGGTGCTGTAGCGGCGTATTTTTTCAGCCAGCCGGTGATGCGTTTGGTCAAAATGTTATCGGACGCAGTAAAAAAGTGATCTGTGCCGGGGATTTCAATTTGCCGGTAAGGTAAGGCGCTTGCGGGCCGCTTGGCGGTGATCCCTGGCGTGGTTGCTCTGGCGCTGACGGCGGCGTTGCGGCGCTCGGTG
>CAMTYI010000005.1:0-11050 GCA_947085925.1 uncultured Gammaproteobacteria bacterium | reverse complement strand
GGTAACTATTCAGCAAAATATTTATCAAAAAAGCGCAGAAAAGGCTTGACAAGGTTTTTGATGGAATTTAATGAATTTGGGGTGCAGGCCAGCAGGCCTGATTTTATCCTTCCAGGACGCCCAGCGCGGTCCTTTGCGCGCTTCGATTTGCGCCTACATAGCCCGCTGTCGCTGCATTAATTTATCGCCCCAAAATCGCTCCTGGAGCGACAAATTCTCATTTTAAAACAGGCCTTATAATGGGTTTTGCAACGAACCCGTAGGCCGTGTGTTTTGACGCTCAAGAAGATGGATGTTGGTGGCACCCTCGCCAAGCTCAGGCAACAACTCGATGACGAGAAAGATCTGTCGCCAGCACTGCGCTCAACCATCGAGATGCTGCTCCTGATCGTCAGCGTGTTGGCCAACCGCCTCGGTCTGAACAGCGCAAACAGCAGCAAGCCGCCCTCCAGTGATCCGCATCGCCTGCGCAAAGACAAAAAGCCCAGCGGCAAAAAGGCCGGGGGGCAACATGGCCACCTCGGCGCGATGCTGAAAAAAGTGGAGTCACCCGATGAGATTCAAGTGATCCGCATCGACAAACGCACCCTGCCGCGCGGGGGACATTACCACGATGCCGGGTTTGAGTGGCGACAGGTGATTGACGTCGAATTCACGGTTAAGGTGACCGAATACCGTGCCCAAATTCTGCAAGATGAGCACGGCGCACGCTATGTCGCCCCGTTTCCCGCACAGGTGACGCGGCCGGTGCAGTATGGGGTGAATCTGAAAGCGCACGCGGTCTATCTGTCGCAATTCCAATTGATCCCTTATCAGCGGATCCAAGACCACTTCCGTGACCAGATGAACATCGAGTTGAGCACGGGCACGCTCTACAATATCAACCAGCAAGCGTACGAGGCGTTGGCGCAGTTCGATGAGATCGCGGCCAACACGCTCGCTGCAGCGGCACAGATGCATGTGGACGAAACCGGTGTTAACGTCGATGGTAAAGGTCTGTGGTTACATTCCGCGTCCAATGCGTTGTGGACCCACTTTCGTGTGCATGCCAAGCGCGGCACACAAGCCATGAATGAAATCGGCATTGTGCCCAGATTCACCGGCATTCTTTGCCACGATCACTGGAAGCCCTATTTTACTTACCCCTGTGCTCATGCGTTGTGCAATGCCCATCATGTGCGAGAATTGGAACGCGCCTGGGAGCAGGATCATCAAAGGTGGGCGCAGTGCATGAAGAGCTTCCTGGAAGAGATCAACACCGCGACCCATGCCGCCGGTGGCCAACTCGCCCCCGAGGCGGCACAGGTCTACCGGGTGAAGTACCGGCAGACCTTGGCCGACGCCCAGCGTGAATGTCCGCCACCCGATGTGCCCACGCCCGCCGGGAAACGCGGACGCCAGAAAAGATCCAAGGCACGTAATCTACTTGAACGCTTGGTGAATTACGAAGAGGAGGTGTTGCGATTTATGGAAAATTCCAAGGTGCCGTTTACCAACAATCAAGCCGAAAACGACATCCGAATGACCAAGGTCCAACAGAAAATCTCCGGCTGCTTTCGCTCGCTGGAAGGCGCCCAGATGTTCTGTCGCATTCGTGGCTATATTTCAACTTGCCGTAAACATGGCGTGAGTGCTAGTGAAGCGTTGAAGCAGCTCTTTCAAGGTGCCTTGCCCGCATTTGTCTATGAGAGTGCTGAATAGTTACCATTCAGGTTGAATGCTTGTATATCAAAAGGAGAGGATTACAATGAAGCTGCTACCTTTAGAAAAACTCGGTGCAAGGGAAAAATCAAACGGCGTCGTTCAATTTGGTCTCTTTTTGCCCTGGGTATCGGCCAGCGATGGAAATCGCCTCTGGGTAAAAGTAATCCATGAAAACGATCAATTCCTGCAAGAGATCCAGCCATCGATGTTTGAGCTGGTTCACTCGGGTGACCCTGACTATGGCGATTACTGGTCGGTGGACGTCGAGATCAATCCCGCTTCTAAAAAGCATCCCGAATCGGCATGGGGATCACCGGGGAGATACGTTTACCGTTATGTCCTGCAAAACCCCAACACCCCCGAATTAATCGACTGGATCATTGATCCCTTTTCCAGGGAATTCGGCATCGGAAAGCTTTCGGCTTTCACTCTGGGGTATGAGCCTCATGTCTGGAGTGGAAACGAGAATAGCTGGAAAACGCCGTCGTTGAACGATCTTATCCTTTACGAACTCATGATCAATGAATTCGGCGATGATATCGACAAAACCATCGGCCTGCTTGATTATCTGGCCGACCTGGGGATCAACTGCATCGAAGTGATGCCAGTGTCGAATGTTTCCAATACCGTTGATTGGGGGTTTCTGCCGATTGGCTATTTCGGTGTGGATGAGCGGTTTGGCAAGCGAAAGGATTTTCAAAGACTTGTCGATGAGGCACACAAAAGAAAGATCGCCGTGATTCTCGATGTGGTGTACGGCCATACCAGCGACAGCTTTCCCTACGCCTATCTGTATAAAAAATTGAATTATCACGAAAATCCTTTTATGGGTACCTTTGCCAAAGATTACTTTGGAGAAAGCACCGATTTCCGTCGCACGTTTACTCAGGATTTTTTCTTCACTGTCAATCATCACTGGCTTGATTGCTATCACGTTGACGGGTTCCGTTACGATTGCGTGCCCAATTATTGGGATGGCCCTCTTGGACAAGGTTATGCCCCGCTGACGTTCGAAACCTATCGGGCTGTAAAGGCAAAACAAGGCCAGGCCGATCACTGGCAGCGATTTTTCAATAACGGCGCCAATAATCTTATCCAGTGCGCCGAGCAACTGGAAGGACCACAGGAAATCCTGGAGAAAACCTATAGCAACTGTACCTGGCAGAATGAAACACTCGGTGCGGCCAAAGCGGTGGCGTATGGCAATCGGGGTGATCTGGTCAATCTTGGCCTTCGACTTGGGCTATCCGGTTATCCATCTGAAGTCACCAGCAATAACGACACCATTAAAAAAACGGCGCTGCAATATATCGAAAATCACGATCACTCGCGCTTCGTCTGCAACTTTGGCATGGCCAGCCGTGACAATGATTTGCTGGGCGAAGGAAACCGCAGACTATGGTACAAGGTGCAGCCTTACCTGATTGGCCTGTTGACGGCAAAAGGGATTCCGATGCTGTGGCAAGGCCAGGAGTTTGGTGAAAACTATTACATACCAGACGCCGGTTGGGGGCGTGTGATGTTGTTTCGCCCGGTGCGTTGGGATTATTTCTACGATGACATTGGCAATCGAACGATTACAATGGTACGCAGTCTGACGAGATTGCGCCGTGACTCACCTCAATTCAGGGATGGCGATCATTTCTTTTACAACCACCACGACCGTTATCAGTCAAAGAATGTTTTGTTGTTTTCGCGCCGACTTGGCAACCGTTACAGCCTGGTGGCGCTCAATTTCGGCGATCAGGAACAGTGGGTGCCATTCACATTTCCGCTGAACGGCACCTACCGGGAAGAACTTCATGGAGAGGATGACTTGAATGGGGTTGCGAATACGGAAGAGCGCTGGTTGAAAATACCCGGCAATTATGGACGCATATGGACTATTGAATGAGTAAATAATTGAAACGCAAGGAGCATGATATGTCAAAGGTAAAGCTGTTCTGGGATCCCATTGGATTCGAGTTAAATGCACTGGGTACGAGCAAGCTGGAACGTGTCACCGACGGAGATACACCTTATATTTCCATGGCAATCCGCATGTTAAGCATTGACACGCCGGAAGTGCATTATCCCGGCACTGAAGATCCGTCTAAGCATGATGCCAAATTAAAAGAACTCGCCGACTGGATTCAAGCGGGTAAAGCGCCGATTAATTCAGATCTGGCATCCTATCTCCAGCCCAAACTTGCCACCGGCAATGCAGGCACGTTACAGAAGCAGCAAGGTGATGTTGCCTCGCAGGAGTTCCAGAAAATGCTGGATCTGAAACTGACCAGGCCCAACGGCAGAAAGCGCTCCGTGTTCCTTCGCGCCGCCAACCAGCCGTTTGATCAATATGGGCGGCTGCTTGCCTACATGGCGCCCAATTATGACAAAAAAGAGCTGGTCACCCTGCCCGACTCGGAACGGGCAACCTTCAATCTGTTGATGATCGAATCAGGCTGGGCCGCTTCGTTTCCGATCTACCCCAGCCTGCCCAAGTACGCGGATCTCGTGATGCTGCAACAAGCGGCTGAATATGCCTTTGAAAAGAAAAAGGGCGCATGGAGTGACCCGATGGCGCTGACCGGTTATGAATTCCGCATGTGCTACAAATTGTGGGAAGTGACAGCCAAGCTGGTGAAGGGAAGTGACCTGAGCTCATCCGAACGCTACGGATGGGTCGAGAGATACTGCGTGGACATGACCACACAGGAAATTCATTACCCGCAGGATTATTACAAGGTCAAACCGTATAACCGGATATTTGTCTGGCCCAAGGATGTTGCCGAGGCGGTGGGAAAGCTGAATCTTGTGCCGGCGTAATAGGATACGCCGCGCGCATTTAACAAAGCGAGAGTGCTCAAAAAAATCTAAAAAGGTTACCCTCTTAAACTCGATGAATTATTGTCTTGACTGAAGGGGCCACTATAGATTCACCTTGTTGGAATTCCAAAAAATGCTGGATTTGAAACTGACCAGACCCAACGGTCACATCCTTTGTGTCACCAATGAGCCGCTTGATCAATAGGGACGATTGCTCTCCCGCCTTGCGGAAAGGGCATTGCGAGGGGAACGAAGCCGGGTAAAAATACATCATCAAATTGGAAATGGAACATGAGGAGTAAACCATGTGTCTGGCTGTCCCTGGCAAAATTCTCAGCATAACCGATGAAGATGACGCCCTGCTGTGCGCCGCGCGGGTAAGTTTCGGGGGCATTGTTAAAGAGATTAGTCTCGCAGGTGTGCCCGAGGCGAAGCTCGGCGACTACGTTATCGTACATGCCGGCTTCGCTCTGGCCCGGCTCGATGAACAAGAAGCGCAGCGGGTATTCACCACGCTACGGCAAATGGACGAAACGTCCCGATGAAGTTCGTTGACGAATACCGCGACAAGGATGCCGCCGCGCGCATGGCGGCTGCAATCGCGCAGGTGACAACACGGCTCTGGACGATCATGGAGATATGCGGCGGGCAGACCCATGCCATCGTCAAATACGGCGTGGATCGCCTGTTGCCCGACGCGATCACCCTGATACACGGTCCCGGCTGCCCGGTGTGTGTAACACCCGTAGAACTGATCGACAAAGCACTCGAAATCGCCGCGCTGCCGGAGGTGATTTTCTGCTCTTTCGGTGACATGCTGCGCGTACCCGGCTCACATAGCGACCTGCTCACTATCAAAGCCAATGGTGGGGATGTACGCATTGTCTATGCCCCCCTTGACGCCGTCAAACTTGCGCAGCATCACCCCGAAAAACAGGTGGTATTTTTCGCGGTCGGCTTCGAGACCACCGCGCCCGCCACGGCACTGGCAGTGCTTCAGGCAAGCCAGTTGAATATCACTAACTTTTCCATGCTGGTTGCACATGTGTGTGTGCCGCCCGCGATGGAAATGATCCTGTCCGCACCGCATAATCAGGTGCAGGGCTTCCTCGCCGCCGGGCATGTATGCACCGTCATGGGCTACACAGAATATGAACTACTGGCGCAGCGTTACCGCACACCCATCATCGTCACTGGCTTCGAACCGCTTGATATTCTGCACGGGATATACCTGTGCGTGAAACAACTCGAAGCAGGCCGCGCCACCGTGGAAAACCAATACGCCCGCGCCGTGCGCAGAGAAGGCAGCCGCGAGGCGCAACAGATCATCACTGAGGTGTTTGAAGTGACGCACCGCCAATGGCGCGGACTGGGTGTAATTGCAGGCAGCGGCTTGGGATTACGCGAACGCTATGCGGGATTCGACGCGGTACGGCGTTTCGGCGCGGCCGCCCCTGGCGCAATGACACCCACTGAATGCATCAGCGGACTGGTTTTGCAAGGGGTCAAAAAACCCCAGGAATGTCCCGCCTTCGGCACACGCTGCACGCCCGAACAACCATTGGGCGCACCGATGGTTTCGACAGAAGGCGCCTGCGCGGCCTATTACCGTTACCGCCGCCTGCCGAATTCACGCACCGCATTGCAAGAAACAAATCCATGACGGACGATAACGACCCGGCACTCGTTTGCCCTGCCCCCATCAACCAGCATGCACAGATCCTGTTGGCCCACGGTGGCGGCGGCAAGCTGATGCAACAACTTCTCGATAGCGTGTTCCTGCCCGCGTTCGCCAACCCCTTGCTCAACGCACGCCACGACGGCGCGGTAATCGAACTCGGCACAACGCGGCTCGCCTTCACCACCGACTCTTACGTGGTACAACCGCTGTTCTTCCCCGGCGGCGATATCGGCAGCCTGGCGGTCAACGGCACCGTCAATGATCTCGCCATGTGCGGCGCACGGCCCTTGTTCTTGAGCGCGGGATTCATCATCGAAGAAGGCCTGCCCATGGAAACCCTGCAACGGGTGGTAACGTCGATGCGCCACGCCGCCCACGCCGCTGGCGTCACCATCGTCACGGGCGACACCAAAGTGGTGGACAAGGGCAAAGGCGACGGCCTGTTTATCAACACGGCCGGAATCGGCATCATCGAACACAGCTTGCGCATCGCACCAGATGCTATACAACCCGGCGACGCCATTCTGTTGAGCGGCGACATCGGACGCCACGGCATCGCCATCATGGCGATGCGCGAGGGATTGGATTTTGAGAGCACCATCGAAAGCGACTGCGCCGCACTTGCCGCACCCGTGCTGGAACTCATTCACGCCGGCATCGACATCCACTGCCTGCGCGACCTCACGCGCGGTGGCCTGGCCGCCGCGCTCATCGAAATCGCCGAAGCCGCACACCTGCAAATCGACATCGAAGAAAGCCTCATCCCGGTGGTGCAAGAGGTACAAGGTGCCTGCGAACTGCTCGGCCTCGATCCGCTCCACGTCGCCAATGAAGGGCGCTTCGTCGCCTTTATTCCCGCCGCACAAGTCAACCAAGCCCTCAACATTCTCCACCGCCATCCATTGGGCCAAGAGGCCTGCCTGATCGGCCATGTGCAACACGGCATCGCCGGGCGGGTAACATTACAAAGCCGCATCGGCGTACAGCGTATCGTCGACAGACTCAGCGGCGAGCAATTACCGCGCATTTGCTGAAGTCAAACTAAAATATTGTTTTTATTAATACTCTCTGCGTTTCCTGTGGCGACGCTCTCGTTCCCGCAAACCATTAAATAAGATTTTAATAATATACTTCTAAAGATCAGCCCCAGCCCTGCCGATACCTTCATTGTGAGGATATTAAACAATACCCTGCCAGCGCGAAACGGGCTTCTGAAACCAATATTCACGCCAACGGATAGGCAATAATCGCTACCGTAGTAAAGGCGTGCCCATGAATACATCAAAATTCCTGCTTACAACACTAAGCGTCTGCCTTTTTGTGACGCTTGGCATAAAAGAAACACGCGCCGAATTCGGCCTGAACTGGACCCCTCTGGTTACACCTTTCGGGGGTATGGGGGGTATGGGTGACGGTGGTCAGGGCTACATAAATTGTAACCGGGGAGGAACATCCTACAATTGCGGGCAAGGCGGCGGCATGGGCGGCGGAAACGACCCCGACAAAACCCCGTTCCTGCAGGAGATCGTCAGCGAGGGTTCTGTCAATTATTTTCATGTCATCATTGGAGCTAACGGTGCAAGCAGCTTTGCTCAGGAGGTATTCATCAGGATACAACCTGGTTCAAGTTGCGTTGATACGGAATGCTCATACAGTGGGGGCGCAAAGGGGAACAGTGGTAGCGGCATGGGCGGCTTCACCTCTGCAACTTCTGGCAATGGCTGGGATCCCTTGAGGTCAGACCAGGTGTTTACCGGAAACGGCACCGGCGACCCTACAAAAATGATCGTGCGGCAGGTGATCAATGACTCGGCAAACGGGCTAACACAAGAATTTCTCAAAGATAAATACGCCCTCAAGCCGAAAATCACACAGAACATCACCAGCACAGACCTATCCGCACAATTCATTCTGGATATGAGTAATAGTGACTATCTGGCGAGCACTCTGGCGGATAACAACAAACCCGGCCTCATGACCAACAAGCTCACGCTCACAGGGGCCAGCGCCAAAATACAAGGCAATTTTGACGCCAACGCCACCACCAATAGCTTTGCCACATCCAACGCGCAGACACTGGATATCACAGGTGGAAATTACACCTACGTAGAGGGCACCGACTGGGTCGGATCCACCTTTAACAAAGGCGTCTATACCTACGTGGAAAACGGTAGCGTCAATACCACGTCGCTGGACTGGGATAGTTTCCGTGACCCCGCTGATAACCTGATGAATTTTGGCAGCACCTCATCACCTAATTGGCAGCAGCGCGCAAGAGGAGGCGATATTTGTAAAAGCACCGCTGCAGGCACCGGTAGCTGCTGATTGAAAATTGTGCATATTGGGCTGGATCACGGGAAATGGAAACGACAATAATTTTGACACCCTATTTAAGTTTTTTCTAATAAACCCCTAAAGTTCGTCAAACGGGATGCCGATACAACCTGTGAGATAGCCCGTTCGCAACATCAATTTCAGCAAGCCAACCTGCTTTAAAATCATCTCTATATTAATGGGAACGCCAACGGAAAGGCCACTGTTTAAGGGTGCGCTATGACCAAATCAATAAATCTGTTTAGCACGCTAAGCGTCTGGTTATGTCTGGCTGCCAGCACACCCGCCTTTGCAGTAGAGCCATTCGTTTTGAATTGGCAGCAACAGAAAGCCAGCCTGAACGGAATCGCAGATTTTAGCTGCAACCGAGGCGCCGACGCAGGCGGTCAGTTTGGTTCGCCCTGCTCCACGGCAATTGGTTTTAGCAATATCTCCGACCCCGACAAAACTCCGTTTTTGCAGGAAATAGTCACTGGTGCGGATGGACTCAGTTATTACCACATGATCATCGGGAGTGTCGATAGCAGCGGAAACCCTATCGTGCCAAGTGCGGCAAACCAATCCACTATTCCTTTCGCCCAAGAGATCTACATTCGGCGGCAATCCGGCTCTAGTTGTGTTGCAGTAAGTTGCTCGTTCAGCGGCGGCAGCATCGACGGGTTCAGTTCCGGCGGTGGCAATGGTTTTGATCCGCTCAAAAACGATATGACTTCCGCCAGCACGGGAAACCGTTCAGGCTTCCCGACCCGAGTGATTATGAAAGATATTTTGAACGACGGCCAGATATCGCAGATATTTCTGAAAGACACATTGGCTGACAAGCCCACGATCACTCAGACTATCACCTCGAAAGACGCGGGTGGCACAATCGACATGACGGCCCAATTTGCGATTGATATGAGTAATAGCACATACGGTGATAACACCAAAGCCGGTCTAATAACCAATAAGCTTACCTTCGCCGGGGTCAATGCAAAAATTCCTGGAAATTTTGATGCCAATGGGCCAGATAATAGCTTTGTGACAGCCAACTCACAAACAGGTAAAACCAATGTCACTGGCGGGCGCTATACCTTTGTTGAAGGCACGGCGGGAAACAGCGATACTTTTGGACAAGGCGCCTACACCTACATAAACGGCGACGACGCCGCCAGCAATCTGGACTGGAATGCCTTCCGTAATGACGAGCAGAATCCGCTTAAATATGGCACAACATTCTCAGTACGCAAACGCTCTGGCGATATCTGCAAGTCCAGCACCGTCGGCTCGATACCTATCGGGTGCTAACCCGAAAATAGCGTATCCATTGGCACGCGCCATCTTTAGGGATCGTTAAGGAATAACCAGTACTTTTCTGGTTAAGCCTCATTATCACACCCGTGAATCCCCGTAAGGGGACAATGGGGCGCAATGCCTCACGGTGATTACGGCCCCTTATGCCGTTCCCACCATTTAACATCCCCAAACCCCACAACCCCTGGCGATCAGGTTATAATTTCACCCTGATCACTTATCCATCACCATAAAATGCCTACAACACCGCGAAAAATCCTCGTCACCAGCGCCCTGCCCTATGCCAACGGCTCGATTCACCTCGGCCATCTGCTGGAACACATTCAAACTGACATCTGGGTGCGGTTTCAGAAGATGCAGGGCAACCAGTGTACTTATGTGTGCGCGGATGATGCACATGGCACGCCGATTATGCTGCGCGCGCAGCAGGAAGGTATTACGCCGGAAGCATTGATCGAACGCATTGGCCGCGAACATCGCGCCGATTTTGCGGGGTTTAATATTGGCTTCGACAATTACTACTCCACACACTCGCCCGAAAATCAGGCGTTTGCGAATCTGATTTACCAGCGGCTGCAGGCAGCCGGATACATTGCCACGCGCACCATCACCCAGGCCTATGACCCGATCAAGCACATGTTTCTGCCGGATCGTTTCATCCGTGGTGAATGCCCGCGTTGTGGCGCGAAAGATCAATACGGTGACAATTGCGAAGTATGCGGCACGACCTATTCACCCACGGATCTGAAAAACCCAGTGTCCGCCTTGTCCGGCGCGACACCGATTGAGAAAGAGTCCGAGCATTACTTTTTCAGGCTCAATGCGTTTGAAGAAATGCTGCGGGGCTGGACACGCAGTGGCGCATTACAACCTGAAATCGCCAACAAACTTAGCGAGTGGTTCGAAACCGGGCTACAGGACTGGGATGTATCACGCGATGCGCCATATTTCGGCTTTGAAATTCCCGACGCGCCGGGCAAATACTTTTACGTGTGGCTGGATGCACCAATAGGTTATATGGCGAGCTTTGAAAACCTGTGTTCGCGTACTGGTATGCGTTTTGACGATTACTGGGGCATAGACAGCACGGCTGAGTTGTATCATTTCATCGGCAAAGACATCGTCAATTTTCATGGCCTGTTCTGGCCCGCCATGCTGGAAGGCGCGGGTTTTCGCAAACCTACGAAGATTTTTGTCCACGGTTTTCTCACCGTCAACGGCCAGAAAATG
>CAMTYI010000004.1:0-71586 GCA_947085925.1 uncultured Gammaproteobacteria bacterium | reverse complement strand
TCTGTACTACCAGCACCGGCGCATCTTCACTCCAGCCTGCCGCCAGCAGTTCGCTCTGAACTTTTTTCAGCAGGGTGATGGAGAGAAAGATGCAGAGTGTAGAGTGGTGTTGCGCCAGCGCTTGTAGCGACTCTCCCTCCGGCATCGGGGTGCGCCCCTCGACACGGGTGAGAATCACGGTCTGTGTTACCTCGGGCAGCGTCAGACTCTCAACCGCCGTGGCCGCTGAGGCCATGGCGGATGAGACGCCAGGCACCACGCCGACCTTGATGCCCGCTGCATCCAGCGGTTGCACCATCTCGATCAAGGCGCCATAAAGGCCGGGATCGCCTGTTTGCAGACGTATGACTGTCTCATGCGCTTGCGCCTTGGCAATGAGCCAGCCAGTGATCTCCTCCAGCGCCATATCTTTCGAATCGGCGATTTCGCAATCCGTTGGCGCCCAGCGCATCGCCGCCTCCGAGACCAGCGAACCGGCGTAGAGGATGGCGGAGGCCGAGGCGATCAGATCGCGTCCCTTGACCGTAATCAGGTCGGGATCCCCCGGCCCGGCGCCGACAAACCACACCTTACCCATCGTTAATCCACCCACTTCTGAAAGAAACCATAAAGAGCACCCAAACTCAGCCAAAAGAGAGCGTTGGAGATCGCTGTGGCCACGACAAAAGCGTGCGCCAATTCCGCCGGGGCTGTACTGACATGGATGTTGGGCTGTGGCGCACCGATAAGATGGGGCGCAATGAGCACCACCACACCCAGGATTTTAAAGGCAACGCGGGGCGAAAAAACGATCAGCCAGAGAGCACTCGCCGTGGCGATCACCGTCCCTCCCCACCAGAGCTGCCGCGCCATTAACGCCGCCGACTCGGTACCGGGCCGTTCGGGCGGCAGACCGAGTGATGGCGCAACAAAAAATACTGCGTAACCCCCCAGCCCCCATAGCAGACCTGAACGCCAGGTCAGATTTGCATTACGCAGCGTTACCAGTGCCCCCAGAAAGAGGGTAAAACCAAACGCCACCACAATATTGGCCCCAGCCGTGAAGAGTGTGCGCTCCCATCCTTCTGCGGGCTGCCAGCCGCCCTGTTCATGCCCGTGGTCAGCCGCAGCATGGTTGTGCTCCGCACTGAGCTGATGCCTGGCCGCCTGCTCATACTGCTCCGCCTCCAACAACAGTGGCATCACCTGAAGTTGCTGCACCAGCGTTAATAACAAACCCACCAGCAGCCCCACCAGCGCGGCCACGGTAATTCTGTTTTTAAATGTGCCTCGACTCATCGTCGTTGCACGGCTTAATGACATGGGAATCCCGTTGCATGGCGCGTATCGTGCGCCGCACTGTGTGCCATCTGGTTTTCAGCAAACCCTGCAACAAAGACGAGCGCCAAACCAAAGAGCGCTGCCAGCACTGCCGACAAGCGGCGACGGGCTGCACCTGACGTGGCGGCAGGGATCTCTAAACTATGTTCAATGTGCATGATTTTCTCCTTTTTAGGTTAGTGATGTTAATAAGGGCGAAGGTACGAAGAGGCGTGCCGTCGCTCTCGGGTTCGACGGAAAATAGAGGTGCAGATAGGAGGCGTTGGCTCGACCGACGCGATAGACTGCCTCGCCGCGTCGTCCCGCGCGCACGCCTTCGCTGACGGCGACAGGTGCCAGCGGACTCTCCATCTGCGAGTAGTGAAATGTGTGGCCGCGCATCGTCCCTTCAGGCAACGCTACGCTGTGCAGCCCGAGGTTGGCAAGTTTTTCCTGCATTTTTGCACTGCCTGAAAGTAACCCAACCATCTCCGCTTTATGGCCGTGAAGATCAGTGAGCGACTCCAGCAGATACAACATGCCGCCACACTCGGCGACGATGGGCTTGCCCACCGCGTGGTGAGCGCACACGGATTCGATCATGCCATGGTTGGCGGCGAGTTGTACACTGTGCAATTCCGGGTAGCCGCCGGGCAGATACAGACTGTCTGCTTGAGGAAGTACCGTGTCGCGCAGGGGCGAGAAAAAGATCAGCTCTGCCCCCAGCGCGGTGAGCAGGTCGAGATTGGCCTGATAAAGAAATGAAAACGCCGCGTCACGCGCCACCGCGATGCGCACACCTTCGAGTAACGGCGACAGCGGTGTGGTGTTCACCGGATCAAATGAAATGGTACCGGGAAGCTCGGTAAAACCGTGCTTCATCCAGACATCCGCCAGGTGATCGAGACGTTTTTCGATGTCAGTGATTTCGGCCGCTTGAACCAACCCGAGATGCCGGTCAGGCAGCGCGATACCGGCATCGCGCGGCAGGCTCGCCCACAAGCGCAACCCGCCTGGCAGGCTTTCCGCCAGCATGGCGGAGTGGCTCTCTCCCGCAACTTTATTGGCCGCCACACCCGCGCAAACAAGATCCTCCCGGTAATGTGCCAGCCCATATGCGACAGCGCCGAAGGTTTGGGCCATGGCACCGGCGTCGATCACGGCAAGCACCGGCAGGCCGAATTTGACGGCGAGGTCCGCGCTTGAAGGTTGCCCATCAAAAAGACCCATCACACCCTCAACCAGAATCAGGTCCGCGTCGGCCGCCGCCTCCCACAATAATTGCCGACAGTGCGCCTCGCCGACCATCCATAGATCAAGCTGATACACCGGGTTTCCCGATGCGCGCTCAAGAATCATGGGGTCAAGAAAATCCGGCCCCGCCTTGAACACACGCACGCAGCGCCCCTGGTTGCGGTGATAACGCGCCAACGCGGCCGTGGTGGTGGTCTTGCCCTGGCCTGACGCGGGGGCAGTGATGAGCAACGCCGGGCAGTGGCGGGGCGCGCTCACAATTCGACACCGTTTTGTGCGCGTATACCCGCCTGGAAGGCATGCTTGATGAGGCTCATTTCGGTAACGGTGTCCGCAGCCTCAATGAGCGCAGGGGGTGCGGCACGGCCAGTGATCACCACATGCTGATGTACGGGGCGCGCAGCCACTGTATCGAGCACCTCATCCAGCGATAGGTAGCCGTATTTGAGCGCGATATTGAGCTCGTCGAGCACCACCAGCGCCGTGTCGGCATCACGCAGCAGCGTTGCCGCCACCGCCCACGCCGCTTGCGCCGTCTGAATGTCACGGCTGCGGTCTTGCGTCTCCCAGGTAAAACCTTCACCCATCACATGGTAGCTGATTTCCGGAAAACGCCGGAAGAACGCCTCTTCGCCAGTAGAAAAACTGCCTTTGATGAACTGCACCACACCCACCCGCATACCGTGACCGAGCGCCCGCGCCACCATGCCAAAGGCCGCCGTGCTCTTGCCTTTGCCGTTACCGGTATTGACAATGAGCACGCCGCGCTCTTCCGTGGCCGACGCGATATGAGCATCCACTACGGCTTTTTTGCGCTGCATGCGCAGCCGGTGGCGCTCCTCTCTTGAGGTGTCCGGCGCGCCCGACATATCGGCCACGTCGCTCATATTGAGGTGGTGCTCGCTACGCTGTGCTTGTTCAACACGGTCAGTGCGGCGTGAATCACCGCCGCAGCGCCAATCATAATCTGGTGACGTGGAGCAAGCGTTAACATGTTTCTGACCTCTCAAATAATGTAGGGTGCGTCCTACAATTCCACTATAGACCCGGAAGTGGAATTATGTGGGTGACTTGCCGGGTTGGTAACGGAACGTGATAAAGAAATTACGTCCCGCCTGATTGTAATACGACACCGTTTCATAGCGTTTATCAAACAGATTGGCGACGCGGGCCTGCACCAGCCAGTTTTTGGCAAGCACGCGCTCGACACGCAGATCAAGCGTAGCGTAGCCACCCATGGTGCGCGTATTGGCAGGATCATCGAAACGCTTGCCTTCAGCAAAAAGCGTTGTGCCAACGCGGTACTGGCCGAAGCCGCGATCCAGATCCAGGCGTAATGTTTGTTCTGCGCGACGTGGCAGAACATTGCCGTTGTTCGCGCCAGCCATGCGACTTGCAGGATCAAGCAAGGTAATATTCGTCCTTAAATCCCACACTCCAAAACGGGCATCAAGTATGGCCTCCAGCCCACGAATGCGCGCCTGGTCGATGTTGTTGGGCATCAAAGTGTATTCATTGGGAGCCGTGACTGTAGTGGTCCAATTGATGAGATCCCGCACTTTAGTTTCGTAGACAGATAAACTCACGCGCGCCCCAGGAGCCAGCTTGTACTGCAAACCCAATTCTACTGTTTTCGATTTCTCGGGCGAAATTTCGGCGTTGCCTTGAATTATATAAGTGCTGAGAGGATAGACATTCTTAGAGTAGGGCCAATATAAATCGTTGAAGGTCGGCGCCTTGAAGGCTGTACCGTAGGAAGCAGTCAGGCGCAGGTCACGAGAGATCGCGTAGCCCCAAGCCGCACCCCCGGTGGTGTTCCCGCCAAATTGCTGATTTTTGTCGTGGCGCACACTAGCCTGCACATCGTGCGCACCAAGTGCACCCTGGTATTGGGTAAACAGCCCTTTATTGTCGCGTGAAGTGGCGCTATAACGTTCGCTACTGTCAACACGATCGTTCTGGTAGTCAAAACCCGCAGTCAACAGGTGATGCGCCGCGATGGACAAATCACTTTGCAGCGACACAGTGTCACGCTCGGTATTGATGCGGCTACTGAAAACGCCATTATTGAGGTTATCAGAATTATCCTGGCTACGTCCGGCGGCCAGAGACAAGCGCAAGGTATCTACGGGCTTAATGAGTAGTCGGCCCCCATACACTTGCTGGATTGACTTTGCTTCGTTTGGGAAGCCGTCGGAGTGGATTCGGCCTTCACTACGCAGCCAATGCAGGTCTACCTCCCCGAGGCTGCCAAAACGATAGCCTCCGCGCAATGTCCCCGACTTGTTGTTATAACTGTCTTTATCCGGCTCAATGGTAAAACAACCCGCTGCGTCGGGACCAGGCTTACCGTTGCAGGCGTTGAAACCACTGCTATTCATGCCGCTCACGTTGGCATTAAACCAGCCGCGTTCACCGCCGCCCGAAACTCCGGCGGAAGTCTTGAACGTGTTATAGGAACCCCCGCCCACGCTGAAGGAAGGTGTCAACGCCCCGCCGCCCTTGCGCGTAAAAATCTGGATCACGCCACCAATAGCCTCTGAGCCGTACAAGCTCGAACGCGGCCCGCGCACGATCTCGATGCGCTCAATCTGGTCAATCGGGTAATCCTGAAACGCCGCCATACCTGTGGTCGCCGAACCGACCTTGACGCCGTCGATCATTACAAGTACCTGACTGGAACTAGTCCCGCGCAGGAAAAAAGAAGTCTGCTTTCCTAACCCACCATTATTGGCAATAGAAAGGCCGGGGGTGCCGCGCAACACATCTTGCACGGACTGCGCCTGCTGGCGCTCAATGTCCTGGCGGGTGATGACAGTCACCGCCGCAAGGGTTTCATCCACCGTCTGCGCGGTGCGGGTGGCGGTAACAATAACGGTATCAAGTGGTGCGGCGTTGCCTGCGGCATAAGCAGGATAAGGGCCGAGCAACAGCATGGCTGTCGGCATAAGACGCAGTTGCATTGAATGTATTCCTCTCTCGCACAAGCGCGCGACGGCGGGTTAGAACATAAGACACGCAAGAGGAAAATAGTCAGGAAAAACAGGGATAGCACCTGAACGCCCGGACATCGCCCTCCGCAATGTCATCACAACGCAGCAGGCCGGTCTCCGGGCTTACGAGCGGGAAAATTCCCAGGAGCAGCGCCTTCCCATGCAATGCACAGTGGCGTGTTGCTACTCTTTGACTCGCATACCGTTGCGGGGGGCAGCGCCGGCTTTGTTCTCACACCGTGAGGCGGAACACACCGGCTTCCCGTTTAAGCCCTTGGGCGAATGCCTTCGGGCCACCTGAAGCGAAGGGCGAATTGTAGAGGTTGGCGGAGAGAAGCGTCAAGTGTTGGTTGCCCGACGGGGAAATGGCTGGGTTTGCAGGCCGTCGCGATGGTAGCGCGATTGACCTGCATACACAGGGGGCATGCTTCACATAGGGAACTCGTCGATCGCAGATGTGTTTGTTACTCGCGTGAGCGAGCTTTGTTTTGCAGTATTGATGAAGAAGATGTCGTTTCCTCCGGCAGCGAGGAAGCCCCTGCCTAATATGTAGTCGCCACGCCCGTAAAATTGGAAGTCAAGTACGCCCGAAGGAATGGTTCCGAGATTAGCCACCGGGGTGTTGGTCAGCGCATCGAAGGATGTGAGTGAGCCGTTGGCAAAGCCTGTTGCTGGCTGATAACCTTCCGCAAGAATCACGTTTTTAGGTTCTGTGGTTTCATCTATGTGCCCTGAAGCTGGCGATATGAACCCAACCCAGAAAGCATTCGGTCTCTCGTTTTTGCCAGTACTGTCCTCTCTGATTGCCCCCGCATATGCAGTACCTGTACCTGCACTGTTATATCGGTAGTAGTAAACCCAGCCGCCCTTGCTGGCGCCAGCCGACGTCAATATGTTCGGTGTGGCATCAATGAGAACTGTAGTTGCCCCGGTGCTCTTCAGTGAAGATTTCATGGTATAGGTGAGGTTTGCGGTGTCCGCCGCACTAGCCCATATGTAAACCAATCTATTGGCTGTTAACTCCGGGGGCTTGTAAAATCCAGCCCCGCTTTCCGTGGTAAACGGCGTGGCCATTACGCTGCCATCGGTGGGTAATTTGTATATGGTCGCTCCATCAACAAAAAAGACATGATTGATATCATGTGCCGAATAATCAGGGACGGTACTCGATGTATAGGTATGTAGCGGCGCGGACAGGTTGCCTGTCTCGGCATTGTACATGCGCAATTTATCGTCGATTTTCAAAAACACCCTATTGGCCCCCGAAGTTGCCACTTCCTCCGCACCGACACTGAAATTAGCAATCTGTACAGCGTTGCCAAAGTTTGCGTCGTAGCGGCTGAGGCTGCCCCCGTCGGTTGCCAGCCAGCCCTGCAAGGCGCCGGTTTGTGAATTCATAATGGCAGTTACCAGCCGTTTGGTTTTGAGATCAATCGGCGCCTCCGTGCCACTCATTCCCACTTTCACCATTTTCCGCGTGTCATCGGCGGTGTAACATGTTGCGTCCGAACCCGGCAACAAGTAGATGTACGCGGCATTATTGTGATTGACAAAGTCTACTTCCGTGGTGTGATCGCACACTGTGTTAGCCCCGTCCTCACTGGAAAGCCGGACAGGCGCTGGGGTACTTCCTTTCAATGCGCTGACTTTCCACAATTTTCCATCCTTGGCATAGACAGCAGTGCGCGGATGAAGATCAGACACGCTGTGCGTGGCGGCCGTATATGTTCCATGGATAATCGTCGCCGCGCCGGAGACGGGGCCGGCTTCGACAGAGATTGGGCTGGCGGGATTGGCGGGGTCTACCGCCCCAAGGGAGCCTTGGTAGAAAAGATAGGTGGCCGTTGGTTCGCTGGGGCCGGTATTTGAGGGGAGATTACCGGGATTGTTGTCGCCGCCACCTCCTCCGCAAGCCGTCAGACTTACAACCAAAACTCCTGCCATTGACGTAGCAGACATGCGTTTGTTATTCATAATAGCCCCCAGGCGGTTATTTTTTACTCAACATGGATGTTCAAAGAAACATAACTTACGGCTTCGTGAGCCTGGGGGGTGAACGTCCCCCCTCCGCTCATCACTGCTTTTCCGTCTCCGCATCATCAGCGGGTGTCTGTTCCTCGACCGGGACGCGGTATGACTCGCTTGCCCATTCGCCCAGGTCGATGAGCCGGCAGCGTTCGCTGCAAAACGGTCGCCAGCGCTGCTCCGGCGCCCATTCCACGGTTTTGCCGCATGTGGGGCAGGTAACAACGGTTTTTTTCGGCGGGGACGACAACATCATATGGTGCAGCAGGTCAACTCAAAGTCCACATCCCCCATGGTCTGAACCGGACGCTCATCTATCCGTTGCTCCATAAAGCGCACTGTGAAGCGGTGTTTGCCGCCGCTGATCTCGGCAAAATAGGGGCTGTCCGCCGACACGGTAACACGCACGATGTGGCATGGGGGTGTCGGCTCCAGGGTTTTTTGAAAAAACCCCGTTTGGGCGATTTCCTTTGCCGGTGGGGCACTGTCGCGGATCAGCCGCAGAATCAGACCAATGGATTGCGCGATAACGCTGAAGGGTTTGAGCCATTGCTCAAGCTGCTGTCTGCGCATCCCAGTAGGCTGTTGCAGCCAGTAGTGATACGCGGGGAGATCGAAATCGCATGTGCCACCAGGGATACTGCTACGTTGCCGGATGCTATTGAGAAATTCATTCTGCCGCAATTCGTGACCAATCTGCCCCTTGCTGGCGTGCAGATGATCAATGAATCCGTCCATTTCACTGAGCAGCAAGCTTAGCCTTTGGCGATCAACACCCGGATTCTGCTCCAGCCGTTCCAATACGATAATTTGCCGCTCAAGCTCCTTCATGACCTCAGTCTTGAGATCGGCACGACTAAAGATGCTCAGCATTTCCAGAATGCTGGTAAGCGTCGCGCGGCTGTCCCATATTGAATTTCCTTCCAGATGGGCGCGCGCCTGTTGAAACAGGAATTCGAGCCGCAAAAAGGTGCGGATCCGTTCATTCAGCGGTTGTTCGTAAGTAATTTTTTTCTGCACGAAGATTACCGATTCGCTAGTCATCACCGAAGCTTAGGCACTATACCTGATAATTTGAATAAATAAACACGGAGTGTAAAACATTAGGAATAATAGCGTAAAAAAATTACGTCGTGGCGAGGTGACACTCGGCGGCCGGAAGCACGCCCCGCAGCATGAAAAATCTAACCCAAATGTTTTAGATAGCGCCGGTGCAACCCCAAGACATGCTGGCGCAGCTCATCAAGTCCGCCATCATTGGCAATGATATCGTCCGCTGCCGCCAGGCGCTGTTCCCTGCTGAGTTGGGCATGGATGATTGCGGCGATTTCATCATCCGGCAGACCATTGCGTACTCTCACGCGCTGGTATTGCAGGTCTTCTGGGACGTCCACCACCAGAACGCGGTCCACCAGATCGGTTTGTCCGGTTTCCAGCAGCAGAGGGATGGAGAGAATGCAATAAGGAGTGGCGCTTGCTTCGATATCGGCGATGCGGCGACGCATCTCGGCGCGGATCCGGGGGTGCAGGATTTCCTCAAGCTGCTTGCGGCGCATAGCATCATTGAAAACGACGGCGCGCAACCGCGCCCGGTCGAGCCGTTCATCGTCCTTCAGGATATCCGGCCCAAAGATGCTGACGATGTCCCGCAACACCGGTTGTCCGGGGGCAGTCAATTCGTGGGATATCTTGTCGGCGTCGATGACCGGCACACCCAATAAAGCGAAGCAATCCGCCACCGTAGTTTTGCCGCTACCAATGCCGCCAGTCAAGCCGATTTTGAGCATGGATAAAATCTCAACGCTGCTCGATTAGTTACTGTCACCAAGAATACGTGGCTATTTCTTCAGCAGCTTACAGGGTTGCCGACTGCGCGCTACAACCCTCAAGCCTGACCGTTTGTTAGGCGGCCATCACCTGATCGCCCGCAATTTCGGCAAGCGCCTGGTTAAGGCAGGTTCGTGCGCAGGTGGCGCAGCGTCCGCACTGGGTGGCCACCTTTAATTCATTACGCAGCTCGCGCATGGTGCAGGCGCCCTGCTCCACGGCGTTCTGGATATCGCTTTCGGTTACGGCATGGCAAAGGCAGATGTACATTATGGATCACCCAGTGAAACAACCTGATGCTATTTATAAATGCAAATGAGAATGATTGTCAATCATTTTTATCTCGCGACCCAACGAAAAATACATGTTAGCAACAAATAGGAGATGCAAATGGCTACGCAAAAAAACGATAACAAACTGAATTTATTCAACTAAATTTCCTGACACTACTGGTTTCACCTATGTGCATCACCTTGCATCATTGTACATACGCCACTCCTCAAGCAGCCCGCAGCCAAAATCACAACCGACCGCTGCGCTTGATTTCCAGATATCTGTTCACCATTGCCACTGGCAGCTTTGCCGGTTCGACATCCAGACAGAAAACCCCGGCATGCTTTATCTGCTCAAACGCTTTCTCACGCGAGCCCAGGTAGTGATGCGTGGCCGCGAGCGTCAGGGCATCGTTAAAATTGTCCACAGGTTTCCTCAAGGTATCACCAATGACCATTTCACGCAGGCTCGCCAGTAGCACCAGGTGACGCTTCTTGAGCAAATTCAGCGCGACCATTAGCTCATCACTGTCTTCATCACGTAGATTGGTCACTAGCACCACTAGAGAACGTTTCCTGAGTTTCTTCATCAATTCTGTCACCGCAAGTACATAGTCTGGAGTTTTTAACATGGGTTGCATGTCATACAGGCGATTCATAAGTTGATTTAAGGTGGCGCTTCCTTTTTTTGGGTGCAAGTAGCGTGCTTCGTCGGCAAAGCTCATCATGCCTACGGCATCGCCCTGGCGCAGTGCGACATGCGCCAGCAAAAGCATGGCATTCAGGGCGTGATCAAAATGCGAAAGGGCGCCATCTTGGGCCAGCATGCGGCGCCCTCCATCAAAAAGGAATACGATCTGTTGATCACGCTCATCCTGATATTCGCGAGAGATCAATTTATTCATGCGGGACGTGGCCTTCCAGTCCACCTGACGCAAAGTGTCGCCGTCCCGGTATTCACGCAGTTGATGAAACTCCAGTCCCATGCCGCGCCGCCTGCGTTTGCGTATGCCCATCTGGCTCAGTTGGTGATCGGTCGCCAGCAAGGCATACTTTGCCACCGCCGCGAAATCGGGATAGACGCGCACAGCTTGCGGCTCCCCCAGCATCACTTTGCGCTGCCATAGTCTCAAGGGTGAAAGCAACAAGGCCTCTGTCGCACCGAAGCGTTGGTCGCCACGCCGCAGTAATCGTACCTGATAGTTTGCTTCGCCCCACCCATCGGGCTGTATCACCATCGCCTGGGGTAGCTTGCGGCTTTCTGCCTGCGTAGGATGGTGGTCATAAAGGGTAAGTGAAACGGGTTTTTTATAGGCGTTGGCAATCCGTACTTTGATGGTGCGCCATACATTCACGGGCAAGGAGCCGCGCAACTGGCGTCTGGCATAAAGCTGTTTTATATGCAAAACAGTGCGGCCATCAAATAAGGCGACGATCATAATCACGGCGCCCATGACCAGCCACACTACTGAAAGCACGGGAAACACGGACGCGGCTACTGCCAAGGCAAGCCATAGCCATAACAACAGGAAAAGGTTTTTGGCGGGCTTCATGTCCGCGGGGAGTCAACCTTATCGAGCAAGGCCTTTAATACATCATCCGTGTCATGGCCTTCTATTTCCAGATCAGGCTCCAATATCAAACGGTGCCTCAAAGCAGCCGGGGCTATGGCTTTCACATCATCCGGCGTTACAAAATCTCGTCCCTTTAACAGCGCCGCAGCACGCGCGGCACGAATTAAAGCAATGCCGCCTCTTGGTCCGGCGCCTACGGAAATACCAGGCCATTCGCGCGTAGCACGCACTATGCTGACCGCGTAATCGCGTACCCGCTCATCTACACGCAACATGGAAACAAGGCGCTGAATAGTTTGAATCGTCGCGGGATTGACCACCGCCGACACTTGATCAACATTAAGCGTGTCACCCACCTGCCCGGATGTTACTTGATTCAACATAAGCCTTTCTTCTTGCTGCGAGGGATACTCCATTAAAACTTTCAACAAAAAGCGATCAAGCTGCGCCTCCGGCAAGGGATATGTGCCCTCTTGCTCGATGGGGTTTTGAGTGGCGAGCGTCATAAAAGGTGGGGCCAACATATAACTTTGCCCCTCAATGGTCACCTGATTTTCCTGCATCACTTCGAGCAAGGCCGCCTGGGTTTTGGCCGGGGCGCGATTTATTTCATCCGCCAGCAGTAAATTGGTAAACACCGGGCCCTTACGCACATGGAATTGTCCGTTTTCAAGGTTATACATTGCATGGCCGGTAATATCCGAGGGCATTAAGTCCGGCGTAAACTGGACGCGCGAAAAGTTACCTTCAAAGGTTTTGGCAATCGCCCGCACCAACAATGTTTTCCCCAGTCCCGGCACGCCTTCGATCAATACATGGCCTGCCGCGAACAGCGCGATGAGCACTTGATCAACCATTTCAACCTGGCCGACTATCGCCTTGCCAATTTCGGTACGCATGCGCTGGATAATTGTATGGGCTTTATCTACTTTTTCCTGCGGAACGCCAGCACTCATGAGCGGCTCAGTCACAGCTTCCTCCTTATTATTTCCATGTTTTTTATTACGCTAGTAAACTCGTGCTGATTTCCGTACACAGGAAGATCAAGCGCTTTTTGAATCTGTTGCGGACTCAGCCCACATAACAGGGACAACTCAACATAGAGCTGTTCATCAGACATGCTCGCCCATCGCGGGTAACGCAGGAAAATTGCCTGCTTCACAGATGCGCGCACGCGCATCAGCAATGCAGACTCTCCGCCGTGCCGCCATAGAAAGTGCCCCCCTGCTGTAATGTGTTCCAGCAAACTGCGCCGTTCCATGACCGGTTCTGGCAGCAACACACCGAAGCGGCGGCTCGCCGCCCATAGCCACACCATCAGCAACAGCGCACCACTGATTAATACCTGCCAGGCATGTAGGGCCAACCATTGCGGGAGAGACGGCATGTCTTCACTGTAGACCAGCCATACTGCACCACCCGGACGCACATCAAGAACGCGGGCCATGAACGCGGCGTGGTCGTATTTTCCGATAGCATAATTCTCCATAAAACCATAATCGCTCATTACGGTAACCCTGCCATTACCGTGCTTCACCCGCACAAGATAGGCGCCGGCGCTATCCTCGATCTTCCAGAGTGCCGCCTGTTTGCTTGTCAGCCTGTGCAAGGCATCAAAATCAACCTGAAATAACTCACCGTTGCCGGAAATATCAACGGTGGGAACCTTATATATTTCTGCGTTGATATGTTTTACTTTGTAGTCACCTTTGGCCCTGGCGTTAATTTCGGAAATGCCCAAGGCATCGAGCAAAATATCTTTCTTATCCTCGGTGTAATACTCACCATGAGTAGCCACTACGAGATGGTTGCCCGTAGCGACCCAGCTCAGCAACGCCCCGATAGACTTTGGCCCCAGGCTATACCGCAATGTTGGCATTACCAGCGTGGTGCCCTGCGGTGGAATATTGGGCATGCCGCGCACAGACTGGGCTGTACCTCCCAAGGCGACGATCAGCCGCTGCGCTGCCAGAAATGAATTTTCTTTTGCCTCCCCTTGATAACCAATCTCAGCCTTTTCATCTACCCAACCAAAATTATTGTAAAACCAGAATCCCGCCCACACCGACAGGCCAATGACAACCGCGCCCGTGATCAGCGTGCGTGCATTCATGATGCAGTTGTCTCAAAGTGATGACTGAATCCCTCGCAAAGCGCCCGCACTGCGCCGTCTTCGGGGAGGCGGTGCGCATACACCGTTATCTGCCAGGCGTGGGTCAACATGCCAAAATACTGTGCAAGCTCAGTGTGTGCGGTCTGGCTAACACGTTGCAGGCATTCGCCCTCAGTGGCACTGCCAGAAATGGCAACACCATGACGAATAATCAGCCTTGCCAGTGCGCCTCTGTATAACAGGCTCATGGCTTCCGTGGTTTTACCGCGTGACCACAAAAACCTCGCCTCGCCCGGAATATCGGCGGGCAAGGATTCCTGGCGGACATCCAGGCCAAACAACACGTTGGGGACGGTGGATTTTGAAAAGAGTGATGCTGACGCTGATGGAAACAGCCTCAACCAGCGATCTCTATAAACAATCACCAAAACTATAATAATGAAAACACACAACCATAATATAAATTCGAGAAATGAAGCGAGATACCCAATAAACTCCGCGAGACCCTGCACCCATGAGTCACTGCTTTGATCCCGCTCGTTCTTCTTGCCCATGTAGCGCAATTTTTTCTGCATCTCCTGCGTTTTGAATTCGGGCTTTCCAAGGATTTCGGTGATGGTCTTTTTGATTTCTGCCGACGTCGGTTGTCGATCTTCTGCCCGAATGGGTTGTGCCACCAAAAAGCAAAAGGCTACCAGTGAACACAACACCATGCGGAACCAGCGCGGATCAAAATTTCTCATGTGGCTTGGCTCTTTTCCAAAAGCCTGGCGCGCTCGGCGATACCGTGGAATGCCAACTCGATATCCCATCCTTCGAGCTGTGTGCGCCGGTTCAAATACAACGCAAAACCTGCCGCCACATAAAAAGGTTCGATGATGCTCACCGCTATAAAATAAATGGCGTTGGTCAACAACCCAAACCATAAAGGGCCGTTATTGCTAAAGAAAAATTCTCCGATTTGCCCTTGGGCCGAATGGGGTGTCATGAGATATAAAAAGGCCACCAACGATAACATCAGCACGCTTTCCAGATGCACGCATGCGATGGCCAGCCAGACCGCCTTGGGGCGTATATTTTTATTCAATATATTTTGCCGCGCGCGCCTTGCCTGGCCCCGCAATCCCTCAAGCTGAAACACCGGAAGAGTGAATGACCGCGCAAGATCAAAACGACGGTAGGTTAATGCCGAAATAAGTCCCGCGCGGAAAAAGCCCGGCACGGCGCGCCAGGTCTCACGTACCGTAGGAAGCTCACCGAATACTGCACGGCTATAAACAAACAGGGCTATGCGGTCATACAGCGGCTTTAACCACCATATCACCAAGGTTACAACCCAGACGTTGTAGGTCTCCAATATTTGCAGCAATGCAAAAAAGGGCAACAGCAGAGAAAACCAGATCATGTACAACGGTTTCCAGTAGGCGCGTGCCACAACAAAACCTAAATCAATGGCCTCATAAGCGTTGCGGGGCCGTAGCGCCAGGGTAAGCTGGTTAATTTGCACGCCGTCTTCCCATCACTACAAAGTAAAAAATTACCAACGCCCAGAAAACACCCCCGACAATATATTTTACCTGGCTGGGAATTATCGCACTTGATGACCAGAATGCTTCGAGAAATGCAGCAATAAGCAGCATGGCAACAACGCCATAAATAATGCGCACGCTGATCCTGGCCGCTGCCAAGAGCGCCTGCTTACGCGTCATCTGCCCAGGGGCAAGCAATGCCAGACCCAGCTTTAGCCCTGCCATGCCACTTAGCACGATGGCATTAAGCTCAAAGGCGCCGTGTCCTACCACAAAGGGATAAAAAGTGCCGGTATAGCCAACGTGGGTAAGATGCCCGGCTACTGTTCCTATATACAATCCATTGAAGAGGAGGTAAAACAAACTGCCCAGACCAAACACAATGCCACTGGCAAAGGTTTGAAAACCAATGCCAATGTTATTGCGGATATAGTGACCGAACATGAGAAAGTCACCGCCTGAGTCTCGCGGCCTGCCAATGTGCTCAGCCGTGGGACGATACATCGCCTCCATGGCTGTGGCATCCGTGGGGCTGATCAGCGTATAGGCCATTTCAGGCGCGAAATAGACTGCCACGCCCATCACCAGCAAGGGCAAATAAAAAAGCAGCGCGGCCAGCCAGAAAAGTCTGGCATGCTGGCGTATCAAGGCAGGAAAATCGGCTGCGGCAAAACGTACAATGTCCGTCCACAATCCACCACGTGCGCTATAAAACACCTGATGCCCATTTAGCACCAGTTGATTCAGCCGTTCAACCACCACGGTGGGATAGTGACGGTCGCGCGCCAACGCAAGATGGTGACACGCCTGACGATATAATTCGGGAAGTTCCGCAGCGTGAGGTGAACTATTTTCACCGGTGGAATAAATGGAGGGCTGTGCATTATCACCTTGGGCTTTGTTGCGCGGCGCCTTTGTCAAACGGTTCAGCAACTGCTCCAGGCGTACCCATTGTGGCTCATGGCGCGCGACAAACTCCTGCGGACTCATCGCCTGCCCACCAGCCAATTCGCCATAGCAAATAGCCTCTTCACCCCCCTATCTTCAGTGGCACGCGTCAGGCTCGAAACAATATTGGCCAGCTCCCTCGCGCGCTCTGGCGTTAGGGTGGTCGCCCGCTCGGCAAACGCGATGACGGCACGCTGCTGATCCAGCGACAGGGGATAACGCGGGGGTACGGGCAACTCAGAGGGTAGCTCACCGATTTTATCGGGAAGGGGGCGATACACCACGATGGTGCCGGCTGCCAGATCACCCAAGCGCTTGAAGTCACGGCTAATGAGCATGGAGGCCACACCAAATCCGTACAACACAGGCAGGAAGTCGGCAAAACGCAGCAAATTGCGCGTGACGGAGGCCGACCAACCCACCGGCACACCATTGTCTTGCAGGACGGTAATGCCCATCACACGCTTGCCCGGCGTCGCACCTCTGCTGAACACTTCAAACAGGACTGGGTAAAACCATTCGAGCATAAAAACGGCAACCAGGAAGATACCCTGACCAAAGCGCCCCATCATATTGACCAGGGTCATCGACAGAATAATATACACAACACCGCGAATCAGAAAATCAATACTCCACGCGAAAAAGCGCACCACCGGACCGGCAACACGCAAGTCCAGGGTAACGCCTTCCGGTGTCTCGATAGCGCGGCGGGTATCGAGCATCAGGCTTTTATAACGAGGGTATCGGCGATATTATCGTGCAGGCATTTGCGTGATTCACGGAAGATCATCAAGACATTCACCAAACTAAACACCACACCAGCAACAGGTATGTTGCCTACCAACCCAGGCACCATGTAGCGCATAAAAAAGATGCGCCGCAGTCCCGCGCGGCTTCCATCCGAGCGGACAATTTTTATCTTGAGTATGCGCTTGCCAATGGTTTGTCCGTAGCGATGCCAGAATATCAAGTTCGTGATGAATAAACCAAGCATTACTATCCCCCCAGCGACCATCACCCAGCTCATCGACTGGCTGGCAGATACCCCCTGCCCAGCCATGAGCGACGGCAGCGACACTGCGGCAGCTATGCCAGGCACCATCAACATGGCGACATCCAGAAGGGTCGCTCCCAAACGCGTTGATCGCTCAGCCAACACAAAGTCCTGCCCCTGTTCCGCAACGTCGTCTACCCTGGCCTGAGGCGCTTGATAAGGATTCACACCGGACATCGATCCCCCCAAATTAAAAGTGCATGATAAGATAAAAAGGCGAACGAGGCGGCGGCTACCTCAACAATATAATCGATCATGATACTACCGTCTCCAGCACACCGGATCATGTAAAAAAATACTGCTGTGTGGACATTTATCGGTCAGCGGCCATCGGATCTGAACCGTTTTCGATGCAAAAAACCTCTCCACTTCGAGGCGACACTAAACTTTATCAATCATGACCCTCACCGAACTCCGCTACATCGTTGCCGTTGCCCGTGAGCGCCATTTTGGGCGCGCGGCGGAGGCGTGCTTTGTCAGCCAGCCTACATTAAGCGTGGCGGTGCGCAAGCTGGAGGATGAGTTGGGTGTGGTGCTGTTCGAGCGCGGCCCGAATGAAATAACGGTGACGCCGACAGGAGAGCGGATCATCGCGCAGGCGATACGCGTGCTGGACGAGGCGCGCACGCTCAAAGAGCTTGCCAAACAGGGGGAAGATCCGCTCTCCGTCCCAATTCGCCTGGGTGCGATCTACACCATTGCGCCTTACTTGTTGCCCCACTTGATTCCGGTGTTGCATAAGCGCGCGCCACACATGCCGCTGCTGATCGAGGAAAATTACACCGGCGCACTGGCTGGGCGCCTGCAGCAGGGCGAACTGGATGTGATCATACTCTCGCTGCCCTTTGAGGCGCCCGGCATTGTCACCCAGCCGCTGTACGACGAAGATTTTGTGGTGGTGTTGCCCGCCGGGCACCCGCTGGCGAAAAAAACCGCCCTCAAACCGGCGGACATCGCCGATGAGACGGTATTACTGCTGGGGGCGGGGCACTGCTTCCGTGACCAGGTGCTGAGCGCTTGTCCAGCCTGCCATCGTGGCAGCGCCATGCCCGGCAGCCTGCAAAAAACTCTGGAGGGCAGCTCACTGGAGACTATCCGTCTGATGGTGGCCTCCGGCGCGGGGATCACAGTGTTGCCGGGCACTTCGGTAAGCACCCGGCATGACAAGCTGCTTGCCGTACGCCCCTTTGTCAAACCCGTCCCCACCCGCAGGGTAGCGCTGGCCTGGCGCAAGAGCTTCACCCGGCCCGAAGCGATACAAGCCATCCGGCAGGCTATTCTTTCCTCGGATGTGCCTGGCATACACCCTGTCAAGTTATAGCTATAAACTATCAATTTAATAATAACGATCAATTAGATTAATCTCTCTTGTGCATCTAACATGCATCTCACGTGGTTACGACCACGATCAAAAATGAGATGTCACACCCTTGGATACACAGGAGAAAATCATGAAACACGACGGTTCGGTAACCATCCAGAATCTTGAAGCAGCTTTCGCCGGCGAGTCGATGGCATACATCAAATACATGTACTTCGCCAAAATCTGCCGTGCGCAGGGGGACGAAGAAACTGCCAAGGTCTTTGAAGATACGGCGGCGCAGGAGGTACAACATGCCTTCGGCCACCTTGATTTGCTTTACCCCAAGGACCGGATGGATGCCGCGCGCTGCCTGGATATGGCGATTGCCGGAGAAACCTACGAGTACACCGAGATGTACCCCAAGTTCAGGCACCTGGCAATGCAGGAGCAAAACGAGGCAGCGGTGCGCGAATTTGACGAACAAATCGCCGAGTCCGTTGAACATGCACAACGCTTTCAGACAACCCTGGAAAAAGCCGCCAAACGGTTTGCCGCCCTGACCAAGGTTGAAGAGCGCCACGCCAACCACTATCGCGCAACACTCGCCAAGGTGCGCAGTTAAGTTGCTCATTTAATACTGATTCAAGAGGAAAAAGATGATGAAAAAATGGCAATGTGTAGTATGCGGCCTTATCTATGACGAAGGCGCCGGAATGCCTACGGAAGGCATCGCCCCGGGTACGCGCTGGGCGGACATCCCCGACAACTGGGCCTGCCCGGACTGCGGGGTAGCAAAAAGCGATTTCGAGATGGTCGAAATCACGGCATAATGCCCAAACCTGATCGGCAGGGGATGGTTTGAGAACCACCCCTGTTTTTATCTACGACAATCACCCCTGGAGATCCCATGAACCCCATCATCATCGTCGGCAGCGGTCTTTCGGGTTACACCCTGGCCCGCGAGTTCCGCAAACTCGACAAAGACACGCCATTGCGGATCATCACGGCGGATGACGGACGGTTTTATTCCAAGCCTATGCTTTCCAATGCCTTGAGCAGCGGCCGGACGCCGGATCAGTTAGCCACGGCTGACGCCACACAAATGGCAACCCAATTGAACGCGGTGATCCAGACACATAGCCGGGTAACCGCTATCGACACAGCACGTCATACTATTTCCGTGGATGGTCAGGAACTGGAATATGCCAAGCTCGTGCTTGCGCTGGGTGCCGATGTGATCAAGCCCCCATTAAAGGGCGATGCCGCTGATGCTGTGATCTCGGTGAATGACCTGGGCGATTACTCGCGTTTTCGTGCGGTTATTACCGATGCCAAACGCGTCGCCATCATCGGTGCCGGGTTGATCGGCTGTGAGTTCGCCAACGACCTGCGCAGCGCCGGTATCGCTGTGGATGTCATCAGCACTGGCAACGCACCACTCAATCGCTTGCTACCCGAAGCGGCTGGGCACGCATTGCAGGAAGGTCTGACAAATATCGGGGTTCACTGGCACATCGACAAGGCCGTTACGGCGGTAGACCGTGCCGCCCAAGGCTACCGCCTTACACTCTCTGATGGCTCAGGCATCGAGGCAGATGTGGTGTTGTCCTGCGTGGGCCTGCGTCCGCGTACCACACTGGCCAATGCTGCGGGCATACACACCGTACAGGGTATTGCGGTGGACCGCTTCCTTGCCACCCGCGCGCCCGATGTTTATGCCATGGGTGATTGCGCCGAGGTAGAAGGCTTGGTGCTGTTCTACGTCATGCCGCTGATGAACGCCGCGCGCGCTTTGGCGAAAACCCTGGCGGGTGAGCCTACCCCGGTCAGCTATCCACCCATGCCAGTGGTTGTGAAAACACCAGCACATCCCGTGGTCGTTTGCCCGCCGCCGCCAGGTGTTATGGGCGAATGGAAGGTGGAGGTATTGGAAGCCGGCGTGCGCGCGCTATTTTTTGATGCTGAAAACAAGCTGCGCGGCTTTGCCCTGACGGGTGTAGCGGTGAGTGAAAAAAATGCGCTGGTCAAGGAATTGCCAGCACTGCTTTAAACTAAAAGCGGTAATTTATCTACAGAGGATGCAATCCTCTGTAGATAATCAAAAAATCAGGATCAAATATCCAGATTAGCCACTGTCAGCGCATTCTTCTCGATAAAGGCGCGGCGTGGTTCGACCTGGTCGCCCATCAGCGTGGTGAACATTTCGTCGGCGGCCACAGCGTCTTCAATCTGAACACGCAGCAGACGGCGCACCTCTGCGTCCAGGGTGGTCTCCCAGAGCTGTGATGGATTCATCTCGCCCAAGCCTTTGTAACGCTGGATATGCTGGCCGCGCTTGGCTTCTTCGAACAGCCAGTCCAGCGCCTGCTTGAAGCTCCCGACTTTTTGCTGCTGCTCGCCGCGTTGGATATAGGCATCATCACCAAGCAGTCCATCCAGTTTTCTGCCCAGTTCAACCATGCTACGGTACTCGCCGGAGCTGAAAAATTCTCCATTCAGCTCGCGCTTCATCGGCACGCTGTGGGCAATCTCGATAATACTGGCGCGGCAAGCTGGCGTCTCGGCGCTCTGTTCCACACTGATTTCATAGCGCAGCGCGCTGCTCTCATCGTTGTTGAGGCGATGCTGAATCTCCGCGAACCACGCCGTGGTGCGGTCCTTGTCGCGCACAGCCTCTTCACTCAGCACAGGCATGTAAATCATCTTTTCAAGCACGGTGGGGGTAACCCGCCGCGACAGGCGCTTGATGGTCGCCATCACCGCCACATAACCCCTGGCGAGGTCTTCCAGCGCCGGCCCGGCGATAGCCGGTGCCTCAGCATTAACAAACAGCCTGGCGTCATTCAATGCGGTTTCCAGCAGGTACGCATTCAGCTCCGCATCGTCCTTGACGTAACGCTCCTGCTTGCCCTTTTTCACCTTGTACAGTGGCGGTTGGGCAATATAAAGGTGGCCGCGCTCGATCAGCTCGGGCATCTGCCGGTAGAAGAAGGTGAGTAGCAAGGTGCGGATGTGCGAGCCATCCACGTCGGCATCGGTCATGATGATGATGCGGTGGTAACGAAGCTTGTCCGGGTTATATTCTTCGCGTCCTATACCGCAGCCCAAGGCGGTGATCAGTGTGCCGATTTCGACGGACGACAGCATTTTGTCGAAACGGGCTTTTTCCACGTTGAGGATCTTGCCTTTGAGCGGCAGAATCGCCTGATAGCGGCGGTCACGTCCCTGCTTGGCCGAACCTCCTGCGGAGTCACCCTCCACCAGGAATAATTCCGATTTCGCAGGATCTTTCTCCTGGCAATCCGCAAGCTTGCCGGGCAACCCGGCAATATCCAGCACACCCTTGCGGCGCGTCATTTCGCGTGCCTTGCGTGCTGCTTCACGCGCCCGCGCCGCCTCGACGATCTTGGCGCTGATGATCTTGGCCTCGTTCGGGCGCTCCAGCAGGAACTCCTCGAGCTTTTCCGCCACTGCGGACTCTACCGCCGCCTTGACCTCGGAAGAAACCAGTTTTTCCTTGGTTTGGGAGGAAAACTTGGGGTCCGGCACCTTGACTGACAGCACTGCGGTGAGTCCCTCACGCGCATCATCGCCAATGGGTGCAACCTTTGCCTTTTGGGCTATACCCTGTTTTTCAAGATACTGATTCAGCGTGCGTGTCAGCGCGCCACGAAAGCCCGCCAGATGCGTGCCTCCGTCGCGTTGCGGTATGTTATTGGTGAAGCAGAAGATATTCTCCTGGTAGGATTCATTCCACTGCAACGCCACCTCTACACCGATGTTGTCTTTTTCCGTGCTGAAATAAAACACCGTGTTATGGACGGGTGTTTTGTTGCGATTGAGGTATTCGACGAAGGCACGGATACCACCGACATATTCATACGTGTCGCTCTTATCGTCACGCTCGTCCGTCAGCTTGATGCACACCCCGGAATTGAGGAATGACAACTCGCGCAGGCGCTTCACCAGAATGTCGTAGTGAAATTCCAGATTGGTAAAAATGGTATCGCTGGGCTTGAAGCGGATCTCCGTGCCGCGCTGATCGGTGTCACCAATGATACGCAATGGCGCGTCGGGTTCACCCAGATGGTATTCCTGGTAATGGACCTTGCCGTCGCGGCGGATGGTGAGATGCAGATACTCCGACAAGGCATTGACCACGGACACACCCACGCCGTGCAGGCCACCCGAGACTTTATAGGAGTTGTCATCAAACTTTCCGCCGGCATGCAGTATGGTCATGATGACCTCGGCGGCGGAGCGGCCTTCCTCGGGGTGGATATCCACCGGAATGCCCCGCCCATCATCCGTTACTGTTACCGACCCGTCACTGTGAATGATCACCCGTATCTGCGAACAGTGGCCCGCCAAAGCCTCATCAATAGCGTTATCAACCACCTCAAACACCATGTGGTGCAGGCCGGTGCCGTCATCGGTATCACCGATGTACATCCCTGGCCGCTTGCGTACTGCATCCAGGCCTCTTAAAACCTTGATGTTTGATGAGTCATAAGTTTTGATTTCGTCGTTCATGGCGCGCTCTGTACTGAAATCCATCCAAAACTGGACGTGTATTGTAACATATTGTTACCGTGCGGAATCCTGTCAAAAAGCCTGCTCCGTTACCACCCCGTGTTCCACGTGGAACATCTTCCGCTCAACCATTTCCGGCACATGGATCAATCCTCTATCCGTGGTCGTTACCATTATCTGTGCATCAAGTCCGCAGAGCAGATCTATTAATTTTCTACGGTGTTGCGTATCAAGCTCAGCGGGCAGGTCATCGACCAAAATAATGCACTGGCGTTGTGCGCGGGCTTTTAGAAGCGCGGCCTGTGCCAGATACATTGCGCATATCAGTAATTTTTGCTGCCCCCCTGATGTGTATTCCTGCGCAGGTTTGCCCGCAACCTCTATCATGACATCAGCGCGGTGTGGCCCCCTGCTGGTATGGCCTAGCGAACGATCTTTTTCCAGCGAGCGTGCCAGAACCTCACGATATTCGGTATCCTGCGCCCAACCACGCAAATAACGCAATGACACGCCCTCAAGAGGCAGCAGCTTTTCGACAAACCCAACAAACAACGGCAGATAATCCCGCAGGTATTCACGTCTGAGCAAATCTATTCGGCCTGCGCTTTCCTGTAATTCGAGGCTCCACACATCTTCCGGCATAGAGCGGCCAGAACAGCGCAGCGCCGCATTCCTTTGTTTAATAGCGCGACAATAGCGTGTCCAGATGGGCATAAAGGTATGTTCCACGTGGAACACACCCCAATCCATAAAGCGGCGACGCTGCCGGGGACCCAGGGTTAATATTTTGTGGCTATCAGGATTGATTAAAAGAAGTGGCAGATGAGTGACGAGATCAGAGGTGCGCTCCAGCGTTTGCCCCGCCGCACGCATACGCATCTTTTCCGCCGCATATTCAATACCCAATGGGATACGCTGATCAGCACCAACGTTGACCTGACCAACCACAGTAAAACTGTCCGTGCCCTTGCTGATCACATTCTGGATATAAGAGGAACGAAAAGAGCGTGCCCGTCCCAGCAGGTAAACCGCCTCCAGAAGACTTGTTTTGCCGCTGGCATTCGCGCCGTGAAAAATATTCAGGCACGGCGCAGGTTCGATATGGGTCTCGGCAAGATTCCGGACATTCTTGACATAAAGGGAGGCCAGGCTCATTTAACCTTGAAACCTCTTTTTATCCACGAAAAACACGAAACTCACGAAATAAAGCAAAAACATAGGCCGCTTCAGCAATTCACCGGATGGCGATGTGGTAAATAAAATAGGGTATATACCTGAATATTTTCGTGTTTTTTCGTGAATTTCGTGGATAACTGAGTTTTTAGATTTAAGGGTAATTTAGCCTGAATGCTCTAAGCTGCAAACAACCATTCTCCCGGCATTAAAGCCGCATCGGCATCACAACATACTTGCAATGCTCCATGCCGACGCCCTGTATCAAACAACAGCTATTGGCATCTGAAAGCACCAGTTGCACCTGCGTTCCAGTAACAGCAGAAAGCGCATCTATCACATAGCCTACGTTAAAGCCTATTTCCAGGGTATCACCCTGATAGTCGACAGTGACTTCTTCCTCCGCTTCCTCCTGCTCCGGGTTGTGAGCAAAGATGCGTAGACTATCTTTCGCCAACTGGAAGCGCACGCTACGGTGTTTCTCATTGGAAAGAATCGAAGCGCGTACCAGCGCCTGTTTGAGTGTTTCCTTGTCACTGATAACAAGTTTGTCGCCACCTTGCGGCACAACACGCTGATAGTCAGGAAAGCGTCCATCGATCAGCTTGGAGGTAAAACTTATTTCAGGTGTTGAAAGCTGGATATGGTTTGCGCCAAGTTGAACCTGAACCATCCGGTCGGAATCCTCAAGCAACCGTGACAGCTCTTGTATCCCTTTGCGGGGGATAATGATTTGTTGGATTTCAGGTACTCTAATATCAACTTCGGCATCACACAGCGCGAGCCGATGTCCATCGGTAGCAACCGTGCGCAGCCTGCTATCGGCAATCTCCAGTAGCAACCCATTCAGATAGTAGCGAATATCCTGTTGCGCCATCGCAAAGCCTGTCCGATCAATGAGATTTTTCAGGATATTCTGTGCAACGGAAAAGCTGATCACTTCATTGAACGAACCGATATTCGGAAATTCAGCGGCAGGCAGTGCAGACAGGGTAAAGCGGCTCTTGCCGGAACGGATTACGGTACGTTCACCTTCTACCGTCAGCTCCACTTGGGCCTGATCTGGCAAGGCACGGCAGATATCCAGAAACTTACGCGCAGGCAAGGTAGTTTCGCCAGCCTCGGAACCATCGAATTGGGTATGCGCCATCATCTCGATTTCCAGGTCTGTCGCCGTGAGAGACAGCCCCTCCCTTCCGGCCTTGAGCAGAACGTTGGATAGAATAGGCAAAGTCTGCTTGCGCTCCACAACACCACAGACCAATTGAAGCGGTTTCAACAAGTTTTCGCGCTGTATCGTGAGTTTCATAAAATTACCTGAATATTTAAAATTATTATTATAGTTATTATGCCCTGTAACTCTTTGTATATATTTACAAAAACTTTCAAAAACATCATGTTACGATAATCACAACGATGCTCAAAACCACATCTTAAAAACGGCCTGATCCTGTTGATGTTTTGTGGATAACCTTATTTTTTAATAAATAAAAAACTTATCCACAGACTATCCACATCAATTAGTCAGAGTTCTTAACAGATTGGAATAATCCTGATTAATGTGGTTATCGCTTTCTTTCAACTCTACTATTTTTCTGCAGGCATGTAACACCGTAGTGTGATCGCGGCCACCAAAGGATTTCCCTATTTCAGGCAAGCTGTGCTTGGTCAACTCTTTGGCAAGCGCCATGGCAAGCTGGCGAGGGCGTGCGACCGAGCGTGTGCGCCGCTGGGAAACAAGATCAGCCACACGGATCTTGTAGTAATCGGCCACGGTCTTCTGGATATTTTCAATCGTCACCAGGCGGTCCTGAACGGCCAGCAGGTCGCGCAGGGCCTCCTTGGTGAACTCAACGGTAATAGGCTTACCCGTGAAGCGCGCATTGGCAATAACGCGGCGTAGCGCGCCTTCCAGTTCGCGCACATTGGAACGAATGCGCTTTGCGATGAAGAAGGCAACCTCGCTGGGTAAATCACACTGGGTTTGTTCGGCCTTGTTCATCAGGATGGCGACACGCGTTTCCAGTTCAGGTGGCTCGATATGTACCGTCAAACCCCATCCAAAGCGTGATTTGAGACGTTCTTCCAGACCATCGACCTCTTTCGGATAACGGTCGCAGGTCATGATGATCTGCTTTTGCCCTTCCATCAAGTAATTGAATGTATGAAAAAACTCTTCTTGTGAACGTTCCTTTCCGGCAAAGAATTGAATATCGTCGATAAGCAAGCCGTCCACCGAGCGATAATAGCGTTTGAAGTCGTCGATGGTGTTGTGTTGTAAGGCTTTTACCATGTCGACAACGAATTGTTCCGAGTGCAGGTAGATGACCTTCGCATCGGGCTTGGTCTTTACCATCATGTTGCCGACGGCGTGCATCAAGTGCGTTTTACCCAGACCAACGCCCCCGTAGATGAATAAGGGGTTGTAGGCTCCGCCGGCGTTTTCCCCTACCTGTAGGGAGGCGGCATGCGCCAACTGGTTGGATTTTCCGCTCACAAAGGTATCGAAGGTGAACTCCGGTTTCAGATTGCTGACATGGTCCATCTCAGACGTATCTTCTTTTGCACTGGGATGAAACCGTCTTTTGATTAAAAAGGGCTTGGCGGTAGTCGCAGAAGGTGCGTTCGTCGCCTTTGAACTGCCGATTTCCAGAATCAGCTTGGGAGACTCACCATCACCTGATTTTGTAAGGATATCGTTGATCTGGCTGGAGAAGCGTTCATTAACCCAATCCAGGACGAACTGATTGGGGGCAAGAAGGCGTAGCGAGGCCGTATCCTCAACGGCATGCAGGGGTCGAATCCAGGTATTGAACTGTTGTGGCGTGAGCTGGCCTTCCAGCCGCTCAAGACATCGTTGCCACAAAGAAAGCTCCACGGATATACGTCTCCAGAAAGGTGGTGCTATGGGATATCAAGGGCCAAAGTCTATACCTCTTGAGGAAGGTTATCCACAACCTTGCGGCAGTTTTTTTTAACTTTTTGAAAGAAAAGAAAATTTTGTTAATTATTTGTTTTATTTGATAATTTTAAAATTTTTTAGGTAATTAAAACGGCTGGGTAATATGGTGTGACTGATAAAACCATTTTATTTGTATGGATAATATCCGTAATCCATTTTGCGTTGAATCTACATATACCCGCGTTTTAAAAAATACTTCAAAAACGGCAATACCCTATTTAATTATCTAAATATTTAAAACTTTATTATTACTATAATAAAGCGCTCAATATTACTGTATGTTTTTTAAAAATCTTTTATATACATAGTATTAAGTCAATCATAAGAGGGTTTAAAACTCTATATCGAACCCCCTATGATCTTGTTGACGATTTGTGGATAACTTTGGTTTATTGAGAACCAGGAAAATTATCCACACGTTATAAACATGAAATAACAACTTTTCTTAACAGCGCTTAAACCCTTAAATTAAATCAGAAACACCGTCGCAAGCCCTAAAAAGGACATAAATCCAACAACGTCGGTGACGGTGGTTAATACTACGGAACCCGCCAATGCCGGGTCGGCGCCCATGCGGCGCAATAACAGCGGCAGGGTGGCGCCGACCAGGGCGGCGGTGATGAGGTTGATGGCCATCGCTGCGGCGATGATGGCGCCGATCCGGTAGTCCTTGTACCAAACGCTGGCGACGGCGGCGACTACCGCTGCCCACAGGATGCCGTTCAATGCGCCTACAGCAAGCTCTTTCATCACCACGCGCTTGGCGTTGGCATCACCGACACGTCCCAGCGCCATGCCGCGTATCACGAGCGTGACGGTCTGGCTGCCGGCGATGCCGCCCATGCTGGCGACGATCGGCATCAACACTGCCAGCGCCACGATCTTTTCGATGGTTGCCTCGAACAAACCGATCACCCAGGAGGCGAGGAAGGCGGTCATCAGGTTGATGCCCAGCCACACTGCGCGACGTCGTGCGCTGATTATCACCGGGGCGAAGATGTCTTCCTCTTCGTGCAAACCGGCCATGCTCATCATGGAGTGCTCGGCCTCGTCACGGATGACGTCCACTACGTCGTCGATGGTAATGCGGCCCAGCAACTGGCCGGCCTCGTTGATCACCGGCGCGGAAATCAGGTCGAGCTGCTCGAACAGGTTCGCCACCTCATTGGCGGGCAGGGTGGCCGGGATGCCTTCGACATCCCGCATCATGACTTCGGCGACCGCCAGGGAGGGATCTTGCGTGAGCAGGTCGGCGAGCGACAGCAGACCGATATATTGATCGGCGCGGGTCACGACGATCAGGCTGTCTGTCGTCTCCGGGATCTCGCCGCGTCGCCGCAAGTAGCGCAGCACGACATCCAGCGTCACATCGGGCCGCACGGTGATGGTGTCGGTGTTCATCAGGCCGCCTGCGGTGTCCTCCGGATAGGAGAGCACCGCCTCCACGCGCTGACGGTCCTGTTCGTCCATGGATTGCAGTACGGTGCGGATTACCACACGCGGCAGGTCCTGCAGGATATCCGCCAGGTCGTCGGTCTCCATGCCTTCAGTGGCCGCCACCAACTCGTGGGTATCCATGAGGCGCAACAGGGATGCACGCACCTCGTCACCGACGTGCGATAGCACATCGCCCTCAAGCTCCGGGTCCACCAGCTCCCATGCCAGGGCGCGTTCGCGGGAGGGTACGGATTCCAGCAGGTGTGCGATCTCGGATGGGTGCAGGTTGTTGAGCATCTTGCGGGCGTTCACCAGTGCGCCGCCGCTCTCGAGTGCGGCAGCCAGTGCAGTGGTGAGGGTTTTCAGGCGCCCTTGGCGTGTTTCCTGTTTGGCGGGTTCGGTCATTTCAATCCCTCGATCCTCAGTGACCGCAAGTGTATGAAAAAGCGGGGGAGATTGGAAAGGAAAAAGCGCATAACGCGTGGTTTATTCTAAAAAACCGAATGGTTCACTTGTGAGCAGCTTCTACAGTTTCGAGAGTGTTGATTTTTCCGATCAGCGCGCGAATCTCCTCGGCGTCGCTGCATTTCAGTACCTTGCGTGCCATTTTGGTTAATTCCGCCAAGCGGCTGGTGTGGATGATGCTCTTTATTTCCAGCAGCATGGAAGGATGCATGCTGAACTCATTCAATCCCATGCCGAGCAGCAAGCGGGTATAGCGCACATCTCCTGCCATCTCGCCGCACATCGCCACCGGGATGCCGACGTTGCGCCCGGCGCGGAGGGTCATTTCAATCAAGCGTAGCACGGCGGGGTGGAGCGGGTCATAGATATAATTGACCGCCTCATTGGTGCGGTCGGTGGCAAGAGTGTACTGAATCAGATCATTGGTGCCGATGGATAGAAAGTCCAGGTGGCGGGCCAGGCTTTCGGCGATGAGAGCAGCGGCGGGCACCTCGATCATGCCCCCCACGCGCATGTTTTCATTGTATTTATGGCCTTGTCCTTTCAGTTCGTTTTTGACATCTTGTACAAGGTGCAATACCTGGTGTAGTTCCGGCAGGCTCGATAGCATGGGGATCATCATGCGCACCCGCCCATACGCCGAGGCGCGCAGGATGGCGCGCAGTTGTGGACGGAACAGGGACGGTTCATTCAGGCACAGGCGTATCGCCCGCAGCCCTAGTGCGGAGTGTGTGGCGGATGGCGCCATCTGTTGTATGCTCCCTGGCATCTTGTCGGCACCAAGATCAAGGGTGCGGATGGTGACCGGCGCCCCTCGCGCGGCTCGCGCAATGTGCACATAGGCGCGGAGTTGCTCTTCTTCGCCGGGGATGTCCGGACGGTTCATAAAAAGAAACTCGGTGCGGTACAAGCCCACGCCTGCCGCCGCCGTGCGCTTGATGGCCTGGATATCCTCGGGCAATTCAACATTGGCGCGCAACGTAATTGACCAGCCATCGCGGGTTACTGCGGGCTTTTTTTTGAGTCCGGCAAGTGCCGCCCGGTGACGTTTTTCTTCCCGCTGTTTGCTGCGGAAATAACGCATCGATTGCGCATCGGAATCCACCAGCACCGTCCCTTGCTGGCCATCCATGATCAGCAGAGAGCCTGGCAGTATATGGCGCCGTGCATGAGCGACCCCAATGATCGCGGGGATGCCCAGGCTACGGGCCAGGATGGTGGTGTGGGAGGTAGGACCGCCCGCTTCGGTGATAAATGCGGCAACACCCTGCTGCTGCATCAAGAGCAGATCCGCCGGGGAGATATCCCCGGTAACAATGATGACGCCCTTTAACCGGTCGTCAGAAAACTCCAGGGGATGGGCAGGTTGGTTAAGCAGAATGCGTTGAATACGGTTGACGACATGATCCACATCATCCTTGCGCGTGCGCAGGTAGGGGTCGTCCATCGCTTCGAATACGCTTACCAGGATGTCGCGCTGCTGTTTGAGAGCCCACTCGGCATTGCACTGCTGGGTCTTGATCAGCTTCACTGGCGCATCGGCCAATGCGCTGTCTTCGAGCATCAATACATGGGTTTCAATAAAGGCGGCAATGTCTGCCGGGGTGCCGCGAGGAATCTGTTTGCGTATCGCGCCGAGTTGTTGTTTGGCGGTGTCCAGCGCGACTTTGAAGCGGGCGACCTCTTCCGCGATGAGATGTTTCGGTAGGGCGTATTCGGTGATTTCGGGTGATTCAGGCTGCAACAGGTAGGCATTCCCTATCGCAATCCCTCTGGATACCCCCACCCCTGTCAGCGTCAATCCCATGATCGCAAGAATACCCAGTTAAAATTTGAGGCGGCGCTTGTCCGAACGGTTATTCCTCTTCCCCAAAGCGCATTTTGATCAAATCATCAAGCAAGCGGATGGCGTCTTCCTCGTCTGCGCCATCGGCTATGATTTCCAGGGAAGTGCCGCGCCCTGCGGCCAGCATCATTACCCCCATGATGCTTTTGCCGTTCACTTCGCGGCTACCCCGAGCCAGGCGGATATCGCTCTCGAACCCCGACGCCAGGGTGACGAACTTCGAGGCGGCACGCGCATGCAGCCCCAGTTTGTTGATGATCATGACGTCCTTGCGCAGCATAGGTTTTAAGTATCCGAACCAGCGTTGCTCGGCAGAATACCATCCCGTCCGCCGCTTAACGCCTTGTTGACCAGCTCATCAAGGCTCAGACGAGGATAGTTGAGCACACGCACCAGCATCGGTAGATTGACGCCGGCGATCACCCGAACCTGATTATCATCCGTCAACTGCGCGGCAATGTTGCTTGGGGTTGAACCATAGATATCCGTCAAAACCAGTACACCCGCGCCTTGATTGAGTCTCACAACATTGTGCCGCGCCTCGTTTAAAACATTGTCGCGATCACTGTCCGGTGTCACTGACAAGGCTACCGTCATGACAGGGCACATGCCGAGCATTCCTGTTGCGGTTTTCAACAATTCGTCGCCGATCTGGTTATGCGTGATGAGCAATAATCCGATCATTATGTCAGCTCCCTGTGGCGAGTTAGTACATTCCCACGCGCGAGAAGAAAATATTCCGCCAGCCGCTCAACCAGGTAAACGGAACGGTGTTGGCCGCCGGTGCAGCCGACCGCCACGGTGATATAGCTGCGATTCTCTGCCTCGAAACGGGGAATCCAGGTTTCCAGGAATGCTTTCATATCTCCCAGCATTTGCGTCACCAGTGGCTGGTTTTCCAAAAATGACGCGACGCCTGCGTCCAACCCCGTCAATGAGCGCAGGTGCGTCTCCCAATGGGGATTAGGCAGGCAGCGCACATCGAATACAAAATCGGCGTCAACTGGCAGCCCGTGTTTATAGCCGAACGACACAAACAGCAGTGACAAGGCGGTGCGATTCGCGACGCGCGCCTGAATCATGCCGCGTAACTGATGGACATTGGTGCGGCCGGTGTCGATGTGCCAATCGGCACGGCCCGCGATGGGCTCAAGCAGGCGGCGTTCGGCACGGATCGCTTCGGCGAGCGATACGTCACCGCTGGTCAATGGGTGCTTGCGGCGTGTTTCGCTGAAGCGTTTGAGCAGGGTGGCATCATCTGCATCGAGAAAAAATATCTCGCATGCCAACCCCTGCGCCTCAATGTCTTTCAATATTTCCGGAAAGTGCAAAAAATCCGCAGAAAGGTTGCGCGCATCGATGCCGACGGCGGCGTCTTTGGGAAGACGTCCGGCCGCGCCCTTCATTTGTGCCGCAAAGGCCGGCAACAACCCCACCGGAAGATTGTCGATACAGTAGTAGTCCAGGTCTTCCAGCGCATGCAGCGCAATACTCTTGCCGGAACCGGACAGCCCGCTGACGATCAGTAGCTTCATGCCGATTGCTGTGCCATGATGTGCCGCTGCTGCTCCATAAAGGCCTTGCCGGCATGATATCCACCGAGAGACAGGATGTGGTTGCGCACCGCACCCTCCACCAGTACGGCAAGATTGCGCCCCGGCGCCACCGGCAACAATATTTGCGGGATCTCGACCTCCAGCACGGTGCGGACGCTGTGCTCACCGCGCAAGCGATCCATTTTGTATACCTCTTCGTCCGTCATGCGCCTCAAGTGAACGATTAGCCGCAAGCGTTCATTTTGTTTTATCGCGCTGTCACCGAACATGGCGCGGATATCGAGCACTCCCAACCCGCGCACCTCAAGGAAATCGCGCAGCAATTCGGGGCATGTGCCGTCCAGCGTGTCGGGCGCGATATGGGAGAATTCAGGCGCATCATCGGCGACCAGGCAGTGACCACGGCTCACCAGCTCCAGCGCCAGCTCGCTTTTACCCACACCGCTATCGCCGGTAAGCAGTACGCCGATCCCCAACACATCCATAAAGACGCCATGCAGCGTGGTTTTATCGGCCAGGAAGTTGACCAGATAGTAATGCAGGTGATCGACTATTTTGTCGCTCGACTGGCGTGATGCAAGCAGCGGCGTGGCGGTGCGCTCGGCATATTGCTTCAGCTCTGGTTCGGCCTGTTGTCCGTCGGCGATAATGACCGCAGCAGGGGTATAATCGAACAGGTGTTTGATGGCGTCATCGTGCGAATTTTTTCCCAGCGCCCGCAAGTAGTCGCACTCCGAGCGCCCCAGCACCTGGATGCGGTTGGGGTGAATAAGATTAAGATGTCCTACCACGGCAGGGCCGGATGAAGCGCCCCAGGAAGAGTCCGGGGCCAGACCGGCGGCGTACCGCCGCTTTTCCAGCTCTACGGCCCGGCCTTCCCCCGCATGACCCGCCAGCCATTCCAGCGCGAGTTTTTCGCGGTGGATTTCAAACAGGGTTGTGACGGTGAGGGGGGTGGGCATAAAAATCAGGCATGCATCGTGAGGGGTGCTGCGGACGGTGGCCTGTGGGTGACCAAATCGCGCAGTTCATCACGCGTCTGGGCGCAATGCAGTTTTTCGCGTAGCGCCTCGTCGCTGAACATCTCCGCCAGTTGGGCGAGTAACTGCAGATGCTCATCCGTTGATTTTTCCGGCACCAGCAACACAAACAGCAAGTCCACAGGCTGGTTGTCACTGGCGTCGAAGTCTATGCCTTTTTCCAGTTGTATAAAGGCACCCAGTGCCTTGTCGATCTTCTTGAGGCGGCCATGGGGAATCGCCACCCCATGACCCAGCCCGGTACAGCCCAGCCGTTCACGCGCGAGCAGGCTATCGACTATCTCTGCCTGCGTCAGTCCCGATGGGCCGCTCGCCAGTAACTCGCCCAATAATTCAAATACGCGCTTCTTGCTGCTTGCTTTGACATGGCAAGCAACGCGCTCAAGTGTAATGATATCCGCTATTTGCATATTTTTTGGAACATCTCCCCTATTATAATCGTGGGGGCGGAATTAGAACCCGCACCCACGAGTTTGTATTCAGGCCATCCGCTTGCGCTCGCTCGAAGGCGAGATGTTCATTGCCTCGCGGTATTTCGCTACTGTGCGGCGCGCTACGTTGATTCCCTGCTCGGAAAGGATCTCCGCAAGCTGGTTGTCGCTGAGTGGCTTCTGTGGACTTTCCGCCGCTACCAGTTTCTTGATCAGCGCGCGTATTGCAGTGGCGGAGCACACGCCGCCGGTGGCGGTGGAAACGTGGCTGGAAAAAAAGTATTTTAGCTCGAAAATGCCTTGCGGGGTATGCATGAATTTTTGAGTGGTGACGCGCGATATAGTGGATTCATGCATCCCTACCACTTCGGCGACATCATGCAATACCAGCGGCTTCATCGCCTCCGGGCCGTAATCGAGAAAGGCGCGCTGCCGCTCGACAATGCACGACGCCACCTTGAGCAGGGTTTCGCTGCGGCTTTGCAGGCTTTTGATGAACCAGCGCGCCTCTTGCAAGTGGTTTTTCAGATAGGTGTTGTCCGTGCTGTTGTCGGCGCGCCGGATCATATTGGCGTAGCGGGCGTTGACGCGTACCCGTGGCATGGCCTCAGGGTTGAGTTCGACGCGCCACGCGCCGCGCTTTTTCGTGACGACCACGTCGGGAATGACATATTCAGACGTCTTGCTCGAAAAAATGCTTCCGGGGCGCGGGTTCACGGTCTGAATCAGCGTATTCACCTGGCTTAGCTCCTGCTGGGTCAACTTCATGCGGCGCATCAACTGTGCGTAATCGCGGCCCGCCAGCAGATCCAGATGCTCCCGCACCAGTTGCAGCGCCTGCGCGCGCCAAGGGGTTGCCGGATCATATTGCTGGAGCTGGAGCAGCAGGCATTCGCGCAGATCGCGCGCCGCTACGCCGGGAGGGTCGAAATGCTGGAGGCGGCGCAGGACGGCTTCCACCTCATCCAGTTCGACATCCAGATCAGTGTGCAGTCCAGCGCGGATCTCTTCCAGCGGGCTGGTGAGATAACCGTCATCGCTAATCGAGTCGATAAGCGATGTGGCGATGGCGCGGTCGGTGTCACTGAACGGGGTGAGCTGCATTTGCCACATCAGGTGCTCATGCAGGCCCTCGACAGATTCGCCCTGAACCTCATAATCGCGCCCATCCTGATCGCTGCCTTGCGTCTGTGGCGCGATGTTGTCATAGACATCATCCCAGGAGCTGTCGACGGGCAGGTCGTCGGGCATGTCGGACGATTGCAAGTCGAGGGTGGATTCGGAGGTGGCCCCGCTCCCCACAGGCTGGTCATCCATGCCCATGTCACTACCGGTATCTACCCTTATATCCATGGGTGTGGGCGGCAGAAATTCATCAGACCCGCCGGTATCGCCCTCGCTGGATGCTTCAAGCCCGCCACCGGCCAGGGCGCTTTCGAACTCGCCCTCTTCGGCAAGCTCAAGCAAGGGGTTTGCTTCAAGAGCCTGTTGTACTTCCGTCTGCAACTCAAGCGTGGACAACTGCAACAGGCGGATTGCCTGTTGCAGTTGTGGCGTCATGGTCAGATGTTGACCCAAGCGAAGCTGGAGTGATTGTTTCATGGTAAAACGGCTGACTCAATCATGCATAAAACAACAATATACGCTTATGTGGCGAAGGACGGCTAGTCTAGCAGCCTGTCGGACTTAGGTCGAATCTGCTGCAAAAGCGGGAGAGCGGTCCATTTTTCCGCTATTTTTCGTTAAATAGTGCCAGCTATTCTCCTCAAAATAGCGGAAAACTGTCCTCGCTCCCCTAAGTCCGACAGGCTGCTAGCCCCAAATCATCAAAGTTGGAACTGCTGCCCCAGGTATACATCCCTAACCTGCTGATTGCTCAAGATCTCGGCGGGCGCCCCGGCCGCGATCACCTTGCCTTCACTTACTATATAGGCGCGGCCGCAAATTCCCAAGGTTTCCCGCACGTTATGATCGGTAATCAATACGCCGATGCCCTTGGCGCAGAGGTGATTTATTATAGTCTGAATATCGACCACGGAACGGGGGTCGACACCGGCAAACGGCTCATCCAGAAGAATAAAGCGCGGCCGGGTGGCCAGAGCGCGGGCGATCTCGACGCGCCGCCGTTCGCCGCCCGACAGGCTCATCCCCAGGCTGGCGCGGATGTGACCGATGTGCAGCTCTTGCAGCAATTGCTCTAATTCCTGCTCCTGCTGTTCGCGGCCCAGCCCCGGCACGGTTTGCAGAATGGCGCGGATGTTGTCGGCGACGGTAAGTTTGCGGAATACCGACGCCTCCTGCGGCAAGTATCCTATCCCCAGCCGTGCCCGCGCGTGCATGGGATAGGCGGTGATGTCCTGCCCATCGAGCATGATGGCGCCCTGTTCGCAGGAAATCAGGCCGACGATCATGTAAAAGCAGGTGGTTTTGCCCGCCCCGTTGGGGCCCAGCAAACCCACTACCTCGCCGCTGTTTACTTCCAGGGATACGCCGTTGACGACATTGCGCGCACGGTAGCGCTTGGCGATGTCGTGTGCGCTTAAAACGCTCACGGGGCCACTTCCTTGCGCCGTGGCTGGATCACGGCCTGCACACGTTCCGGGCCGGTTTGCGCCTTGCTGGCTTTGACCGTCTCTTCCCGGCCGCTGTATTCAATGACGTTGCCGGTAAATTCACTGCCTTCTTTCCAGAGATAGGCGCTTCTTTGCAGTACGATACGTTCCTCGCTGGAGAAATAGTCGATACGTTCGGCGCGGGCGCGCAACTCTTCATTTTTGCCGGTCGTGGCATCTTTGCTGTCCAGAAGCTGGCGATAATTCGCCAGCTTGCCTTCGGCGATGATCTTGTCCAGTTGCCGCTCCTTTTTTTTGCCCTCCGCGCCGGGTTTGGGCTTGGTCTCAGTGACGAAGGAGGCATAGGTTGTCACCGTGTCGGCGGTCAACACGATGCTGCCCTGTGTCATACGCACATTTCCCCGGTAGACGCTGATGCCTTTTTTATCATCGATGTCGACACTGTCGGCCTCGATATGAATGGGTTGTTCCCGGTCACCGGTCATGGCCATGACGGCGACCGGGAACAACCCTAGCGATGCGGCCAGTAGAATAGATTTAAGGTGTTTGTGATACATAAGTTCCACGTACTTTAGAGAGCAATTGCAGGTGTTCGTCTTTCAGGCTGGCGCGCATCCCCACCGCATCGACCACGCTGCCCGCATTATTGCTGAAGGTGACAGACTGGTCCGTTTCCGCGTATTCATCATCCGGTTTGAGATGCAGTTCGGTGGTGCGCACTGTTTGCTCGTGCCCCAGCGCGGGATCGGTTTGACGCATCATCACCTTGCCGTGCAGTATCACGGTCTTGCCGCCCGACGATACCCATCCCTGCTCGGCGTCGATGTGCCATGGCGCCTCGCCTTTGCGGAATACGGTCATGTGCGGCAGCGTGAGCAGCGCGCTGTCGTCGTCCGCGTAATGTACCATGGATGGTGCGGCCAAATGGTTGCGCGGCGCCCCCGCCTTGTCCATGGTGGTCAGCGTGAAGTCCGTCAGATAAAAATCAGGGTCGTGCCGCGTCGATCCGGGGTGACTGGCATGCGGGGTCTGTGCGGATTGCAGCAGCCACCCGCTCAGGGCGGCGAGTGCGACGAGAACAATCAGAATGAACCCATATCGCCAATGAAAATGGATGCTTGTATTAATCAAGGGTTGTGTAATCCTGTAAGCTAATCATTACTGAAACAGGCCAGTCCCTGTCAAGAATCGCCGACCACCAAATACCTGTCCAACTGCGCCTCCAGCGTCCCCTGTGCTTCCATGACCATCTCGCATACATCCCGCGCCGCACCGCGCCCGCCCACGCTGGGGGTTTGCCAGTGGGCGTGTTTTTTGACCAGATAATGGGCGTCCTGCACGGCAATTGCCAGGCCCACACGCTGCATTACCGGCAGGTCGATCACGTCGTCGCCGACATAGGCCACATGTTGTGCATCCAGCGCCAGCTTTTCCAATAGCACTGTAAAGGCAGTGAGTTTGTCCTGCTGACCCTGGTAGACATGCTTGATATTGAGGCTGTCCATGCGGTGGGCGACGGCTTCGGAGGTGCGCGCGGTGATTACGGCGATATCGACGCCGCTGTTTTGCAGCATTTTCATGCCATGCCCGTCGCGCGAATGAAACACCTTTAGCTCCCGGCCTTCGGCGTCTATGTACAGGCTGCCGTCGGTGAGTACGCCGTCCACGTCAAAGATCACCAGCTTGATGTGTGACGCTTTTTCGAGAATGTCTTGCATGGGATTATCCTGAATTTTTAAGGCAACGTTAGCATGACTGGGTTGGGTATCGCAAAGTTGGGGGAATTCACTTGCCCGGATAATGGACTTCGGTTACGTAATAGGTCGTGCTCCCCTCCGGCGTTTGCACCGTGGCTTCGTCATCCACGGCCTTCTTCATCAAGGCGCGTGCAACGGGGGAGTCTATGCTGATGTAGCCCTTTTTTATGTCGAATTCATCGGGGCCGACGATGCGATAGACCACTTTCTTGCCGTGCTCGTCTTCAAGATGCGCCCAGGCACCAAAGAAGATGCGGGTTTGATCCTGCGGGGTATCTCGCACCACTTTAAGGTCCGGCAAGCGCTTCTGCAGGTAACGGATGCGCCGGTCGATCTCGCGCAGCTCTTTTTTGCGATAGATATATTCGGCGTTTTCCGAGCGGTCACCCTCGGCTGCCGCAGCCGTCAGTGCCTTGGTCACCTCGGCGCGCCGTTTCCACAGGGCCTCCAGTTCGTCCTGAAGGCATTGATAGCCCTCGGGGGTGATGTAGGGGGAGGCTTTGGGTTGTGGCGGGCGGTAGCGTGACATCGTGGCGAATCTCTGGATCCATTTTCAAATCCGCGCGAGTATGGCATAGATAGCAGTGTAGAATAATCATTTTAGGGTTAGTGGGCCACAACGATTTGACGAGTGCAGACAATGAATAATTCAAGCAAGGCATCGCAGGATTTCTCCGTGGTGTATTACATCGGCGACCGTAGCACTGGAGCCATCCATGTTGTAAACCGCAACAACGATCAAACCACGATTGAGCACCTCCCGGTCGCACCGGGCACGGATCTGGACAAGCTGCTCAAGCCCGTTATGGCGGGACTGACGCAAGACAGCCAGGTTGTTCTACTCGATCCGCGCAGCAAGGAGGTTCGGCTACAGGCGGATTTTCCGGCGGATACCTTTCCCGCCCATCTTTATGCCGACCCGTATTCCAACCGCGACTGGTTCATGAACGATGGCGATAAGGCGACCGGCAACGACACCCTGAATTGCGGAGATAAAGGCTCCTCGGTGACCGTTATCGCAAGCACGGCGAGTCGCGACGCAACATTTCTGAAGACCATTTGCATCGGGCGAGGCCATCATCAGGCGGCGTTTACTCCGCCTGCCACACCAGCATCCAGCGTGCCGCAGCGCGCCTATATCAGCAATCTCAACGATGGCACGGTCTCGGTCGTCGGCAACGACCCCAACGATGCCGCAAGCTATCTGAAACCGCTCGCCACCATCAACCTGTGCGAGCCGGAACGCGAAGAGGGCGTGGCGGACAAGATCCCGAACACCGCGTATCCACATGGCCTGGCGTATTCCACGGCCGCCGGCAAGCTTTATAACCTCAACAGCGGTTACGGCACGGTGGCGATTATCGACCCGGTTACACACGTCATTGAACAGCGCTTGAATTTCAAGGGTTACAGCAACCTGTTTGCGGCGCCGGGCGGACGTTATCTGATCGGACGCGGCGCGGATCGCAAGTCCGACCCCAGCCACGTTATCGCCAGGATTGCCGCGCTGGATACCGCCACCAACACCGTGGCGGACAATCTCGATCTGCCAGACATTTATTTCAGCAAGTACTACTTCAATGCCGAAGGTACCAAGCTGTACATGACGACCAGCAGCTCGGGCAGTCCTGAGCAGCAGGTGAACATCAAGGCCGATGTGGTGCTGGTGTTCGATCTCACCACCTTGCCAAAGCTGCGGCTGATCCAGGAGATCAAGGCAGGGCCTTCGGGATCGCTGGCTTTTCTGGTTCAGAACGGTGTCACGGAGCTGGTGTTCTCCGCCAACGCGGAGGCTGGATCGCTGGTGGTGATCGACGGCAAGACAGACGCCGTGCTGGAGACTGTCGAGGTCACAGCGGGTGCGTCGCATGCGCGAATCTGGATGTTGGGTGATAGAGCGTAATCAGGAGGAGTAGATGAAACATTTTTGGATAATTGTCGCACTTTTTTTACCGGAATCTCCACCGCACAGGCGGCGGTGCAAGGCGAAGAGATTAGCTATAAAGCGGGCGGCACGGTGCTGAAAGGCTATCTGGCCTATGACGACAGCATCAAGGGCAAACGCCCCGGCGTGTTGGTAGTGCATGAGTGGTGGGGACATAACGAATACGCGCGTAAACGGGCGCGTATGCTGGCAGAGCTGGGTTATACGGCGCTGGCGGTGGATATGTATGGCAACGGCCAGCAGGCCGAACATCCGGATGACGCGGGCAAGTTTGCCAATGAGGTGGCGCAGAACAGGGAGGCCGCCAAGGCGCGTTTTCTAGCGGCAATGAATCTGTTGCAAAACCAGTCAACTGTCGATTCGCGCCACATCGCGGCGATTGGCTACTGTTTCGGTGGCGCCGTAGTGCTGGAGATGGCGCGCATGGGTGTGCCGCTCGACGGCGTGGTGAGCTTTCATGGCAGCCTGGGCACGGCCCACCCCGCGCAGCGCGGCAAGGTGAAGGCCAAGGTGTTGGTGCTGAACGGCGCGGACGACCCGTTCGTCAAGCCCGAGCAGATCGCGCAATTCAAGAAAGAAATGGAAAAAGCCAAAGTGAGTTACAAGTTCATTTCCTACCCCGGCGCCAAGCATGCTTTCACCAATCCTGATGCTGATGTCTACGGCCAGAAATTCAACCTGCCGCTGGAGCACAACGCCGAGGCCGACCGGCGCTCCTGGGACGAAATGCAGATGTTATTCGTCAAGCTCTTCAGGAAATAGCACGATGCTTTTTCGCCCCGGAAAAGAATTGTTCATGCCCTCGCCGCACGAGGCGCTGCCAGGTCGCAACGAGAAGATGCCGGTGGCGGAATATCATTATGTGAATCGCCATCGTATCGTGCCGCCGTTCCCGGAAGGTATGACGATGGCGATGTTTGGCCTGGGGTGTTTTTGGGGCGCGGAACGCAAATTCTGGTTGGTGGACGGCGTTTACTCCACGGCGGTGGGCTATGCGGGCGGCTACACACCGAATTCCACCTATCAGGAGGTCTGCTCCGGAATGACCGGTCACAATGAGGTGGTACGGGTGGTGTACGACCCTAACGTGGTGAGCTACGAGCATTTGCTGAAGGTATTCTGGGAATCGCATGACCCGACCCAAGGCATGCGGCAGGGCAATGACATCGGCACACAATACCGCTCGGGAATTTATGTCTGTGACGATGCTCAAAAGACCGCAGCGCTGGCCTCAAAAGAGACCTATCAACAGGCGCTGAACGCGGCAGGTTATGGAGCAGCAATCACTGCCGAGATCATGGACTCGCCGGAATTTTATTATGCGGAAGACTACCACCAGCAATATCTGGCGAAAAATCCTGGTGGTTATTGCGGCTTGGGTGGCACTGGAGTGGCGTGCCCAACGGGGCGTGTCTGCGTATAGTTTTAAAACGGTTAGTGAGGTAGCCCGGACGGAGTGATAGCGTAATCCGCGAGGGGTCGGCCACACCGTCGTATCCCGGATTGCCCGCTCAATCACCCCGCGCAACCACGCGCACGCCATCTCGTACTTGATCGTCGGGGTGGAGAATGACCTGATTGCCTTCGTTAATGCCGGAGATTATCTGGGCGCTTAGACCATTGCGTTGTCCGACTTGCACGCGGCGTTTCACCGCCTTATCTTGTTGCACCATAAAAAGCGCCCACTCCGCGCCGTCATGGAACAAAGCGCTTGCCGGTACTTGAAGGACATCCTTGTCCTCCCAGAGGATGAAGCTGGACTCGACGTGGTAACCGCTGCCCAATTTCTCCCAACGCGCAGCGGGTGAGGTGAAGGAAACAATGACCCACACACGCTGTTCTTCCACGCCCAGCGCCGAAACCTTGGTGAATCCGATCGGTTCCACCACGCGCACGGCGCCTTCCAGCACACCCTTCCCACCCCAGCGCTCAAACACGACTTTGGTCCCTGGCTGCATGCGTACCGCATCTGCCGAGAGGACGTCAACCTCGACTTCCAATGCCTGCGGATCGCCGATTTCCATGAGCGGTTGTCCTGCTGTGACCACGCCTTCGCTCTTGCGAGGGATAGCGAGCACTCGCCCCGCCACCGGCGCATGCACCACGATGGGCGCTATCGCACCGTCTGCGGCGCCGTATTGCAAGGCCGTGCGTGCGGCCACCCTCTCGTATCGCGCAGTATCCACAGCGAAGTGTGCCGAACGCAGCTCCGACGCCGTGCGCTCCGCCTCGGCTGCCGCGCGGTCCTCCGCTGCTGCGGTTACGTGTCCGCCGACGCGCAAGGTGCGTATACGCACGAGTTCCTTTTGTGCCAACTCGGCGTCGGCCCGCGCGGCCTGTACACGCTGTTCGGCGGCACTGATGTTGGCTTGCGCGGCGGCGACCCGGGCTTCCGCTTCGGCGCGACGTCGCACGTCCAATACTTCGGCGCGCAGCGGTTCGAGACGAACCAGGGCCACACCGCGCTGCACCATGTCGCCCACGTCAAGGTCAATTCGCCGCGCATAGGCGGCCACGGGCGATGAGATTACATAGCGATCGACCACGCGGGTCCTGCCCTCTTGCTCGACGCTGACGCGCAGCGGACCACGCAGCGCCACGCCCATATCCACCGCCACGGGTTGCGGACGAAATCCATAGAAAAGTCCCACGCCGATCAGCATTGCAATAACGGCCAGTACGATGCGCCTACGCCATTGAACCTGGTTCTTCATACGGTCACTCCGCCGTCTTCAGCACGCCAATAAGATCGAGTTGATCCAGCCTGCGGCGCACGATCAAGCCCGACAATGCAGAAGAGATCAGCACGACCGTCACAGCAAAGGCATAGGTTGCGGGGGCCAGTACAACCGGCACGCGAAAAAGATCGTTTTGCATGTTGTGCGCAATGTAATAACACATCCAATATCCCAACCATAAACCGAGCGGAATGGCGATGAGTGTCAGGATACCCATCTCACCGAGGAGTATGTAAGAAATCTCGCCGCGCGTGAAGCCCAGCACGCGCAGGCTCGCCAGTTCGTGGCTGCGTTCACTGAGTGCAATGCGGGCGCTGTTGTACACCACGCCAAAGGCAATGATGACGGAGAACACGGTGGCGACATAGGTAAAGAACAGCATGGTCTCCTGCATGACGCGATTAAAGTTTCGAATCTCTTGCTTGCGCTCCGCCACGCCGGCGATGCGCGGCATGTTTTTAAGTTGGGTGAACAACGCCTGCAGGTGCGCGCTGTCCACGCTGAGATAAGCGCCGGATAGCGTCGGCCCCTCGCGCATGAAGCGGTTCAATGCGGCAAGATCCATGTAGCCTGATACGCCCAGATATTCCTTAACCAGGCCAACCACGGTGGTCTCGCGTACCGGCCGATTGCCCTCCAGTACCTCCACTACAAGACGGTCGCCCGGACGCACATTCAGTATCTTGCCGAGGTGATCGGTAAGCAATATGCCGTCTTCCGGCAAGGTGACGGGATGCAACCCCGCATCCAGAAGCCGCTGGAGATCACCACCCGGCTCCACACCGCGTATGCCGGTGCGATAGGTGCGATAGCCATGACGCAAGCGTACCGGTACCGCACGAAACACCTCCACATGCTGCACGCCCGGCAAGCTCAATAAATCGAAACGCGCGCGTTGGCTGGTGGGGTCGGTGAAGGTAACGGAGAGATCTTCGCGCTGCGACAACCCAAACTGGACATTCACCATATAGCTCATCGTGTCGCGCTGAAACAGGCCGGTGAGGATGATGCCGCATGCCAATGCGATGCCAAGAACAGTCAGCATGGATTTCACTGCACGACGCTGGATGTGGCGGACAATCATGCGGGTGGGTTGTGAAAGCCAGTGCCTGAACCCTATTGTCTCCACCCACGCCTCGCGATAGCGTGTGGGTGGTTCAGGGCGCATGGCCTGCGCTGGCCGCAGCTTTGCGGCGTTCCACACGGCGAACAGCGTTCCCGCTGCTGCCGCCAGCAGGCTTGCCACGCTGGCCTCCACCACCGTTGCGGACTCCAGCGAGAATTTTAAATAGGGAAATCGATAGAATTCCATGTAGATGCCAGACAGCATCTTCGCCAGCCACACACCCAGCGCGATACCGGTCAGAATGCCCGCGCCGACGATCACCGATACGAGTTTGAGGTAGTGCCCCAATACCGCACCATTGCCATAGCCGAAGGCTTTGAGCGTGGCGATCTGTTCACGTTGCATCGCCACCATCCGGCTGATCACCACATTGAGCAAAAACGCGGCAATGCCCATGAACATGGCAGGAAACAGGCTCGCGAGCGTTCCGAGTTGCTGAAATTCCTCGGACAGGAACCGGTGCGAACGCTGATCCTTGCGTGCGTAGGCACCCAATCCGCCGTAAGGCTTGAGCAGTTCATCTACGTTGTCGATGACCCTCTGCGCGTCGGCTCCGGGTCGCAAGCTCAGCGCCACATCGTTAAATGCGCTCTCCAGGTCATAGGCCTGACCCAGGGCGCGGCGCCCCATCCACAGCACGCCGTAACGCTTGTGATCGGGGAATACCGAACCCGGACGCAGTTGTTGTACGAACTCTGGCGACAGCGCGGCGCCGACCATGGTCAGCGCCTGACGGCGGCCGTTAAGGATGGCGTAAAAACGATCCCCGAGCTTCAATCCGTGGGCCTGTGCGAACGGGCTACTTACCACCGCCTCATCGGCGCGACCCGGTGCGGGCAGGCGGCCCTGACGCAGGTACAGCGCGTTCAGCCCCTGATGGCCGCTATCGGGCAGGGACATCATCATCGCCGTCACAGGCTCGACGAAATCAGGCATGTCCAGCCGAAGCTGCGCAATCACCCGTGTCTCCACTTGATCTACGCCCGGGATATCCAGAATTCGCTGCCGAAGCACTTCCGGCGCCCGTTTCAGAGAGACGAATACCTCCGCGAAGCGATACTCACGGTAATAGCTGTCTTGTGACGCGCGTAGCGCCCCCAGCGTGGTGAGAAACATGATGTAGGTGCCAACACCACACATCACCACCAGACCAATGGCCAGGGCTTGGCCCCTCATCTGCCACAAATCGCGCCACAGTTTTCGATCCAACGCACGCATAGGGTCACCAATGCAGTTCGGCCGCCATCTTCTTGTGGGTGTTGCTTTCAATGCGCGACACCTGACCGTCGCTCACATACACCACGCGATCGGCCATGGCGGCGATCACGGCGTTGTGTGTGATAACGGCGGTGGTCGTGCCCAGCTCGCGATTCACGCGCGCGATTACGTCCAGCACCAGCACGCCGGTTTGCGCATCCAGAGCGCCTGTAGGCTCGTCGCACAACAATACTTGAGGACGCTTCGCCACCGCGCGCGCGATGGCGACACGCTGCTGCTCGCCGCCCGACATCTGTGAGGGAAAATGATCCATGCGCGCAGCAAGCCCGACGAGCGCCAGCGCCTCCTCAGGCGTCATGGGGTTGTCGGCGATTTCCGTGACCAGCGCGACATTCTCGCGCGCCGTGAGGCTTGGGATAAGATTGTAGAACTGAAACACGAAGCCTACATGCTCGCGGCGATAACGCGTTAAAGCCGCGTCATCGTATATGCTCAAGTCATGATCACCATAACGTACCGTGCCGGTAGTGGGCGTATCTAATCCGCCGAGGATATTGAGCAAAGTAGATTTACCGCTGCCAGAGGGTCCAAGCAGCACCACGAATTCACCGGCATAAAGGTTAAGACTCACGCCGCGCAAGGCCTGCACCTCAACCTCGCCCATTTGATAGGTCTTGGTCAGATCATGTGCTTCGAAGATAGGGCGCAACCCCGGCCTTGCGTGACTTTCCTGGTCCATCATAGTGCGGGTGCCCGGTTTGCAGCATGATCCTGCTTAAATCATCGCACAGGCACGTAATGCAAAACAAGGAAACAGATCACCGCGCCATTGGCCCATGCGTCTCGTATTAATGAAAGGTTACGCGGCGTGCGCCTTCCAATGCACGCGCGATAACCGGTATAAGCAGTGTTGCCGGATCATGCTGCCGATGGGCACACTGGGATGCTCGAAGCTGCCAGATTCCCGCATACCGAGACGCGCCATAACCGCGCGCGATTTGAAATGTTGAACGGCGCAGAAAGACACGATTTCCGGCAAGCTGAGTAGCTCGAAGCCAACACGAAGAGCGCCCCGCGCAGCCTCCGTAGCAAAGCCTTTGCCCCAGTGTTGAAAGGCGAGCCGCCAACCCACTTCTACACAAGGGGAGAACGGAAGCTCGGGAATCGGGATGTGCAATCCAACAAACCCGATGATCTCTTGCGTGGCCTTGGACTCGGCAGCCCACAAACCCCAGCCGCGTTCTTCAATGAGTGATTGGCAACGGTCAGCCATCGCGTCACTGTCGCTGCGCGTGAGCGTCGATGGAAAAAACGCCATGACCCTTGGGTCTGCGTTGAGCACGGCAAATGGTTCGCGGTCAGAGGGTTTCCACTGACGTATAAAGAGGCGTTCTGTCTCGAACTCGATTAGCTTGGTCATTTGCCGGTGTGATCAATTCTCTGATGCCTAACGCCATGCTAACTGGGGCGCTGCTTTTGCGCGCCCGGTTGGGCTTGTTAGCCACCAGCCACCATACCATGGACTTCTGCTCTTTAACGTTTTTTCTTGAGCTTTGAGCCGACCTCGACGATGGCGTTGATGGCAGGAATCAACTCCCGTCCCAGTTCAGTGAGTGTGTACTCGACAGAAGGTGGAGACGTCGGCATGACCCGACGCGCGATTACGCCCTGTCCCTCAAGCTCTTTCAAGCGCGCACTAAGGACTTTGGCAGATATTCGTGGAATGTCATGCCGTAATTCACCGAAGCGGCGTGGGCCCTCACTCAAATACCAGATCACATTGGGTGTCCAGGCGCCGCCCAAAATAGCCATGCATTCGGTGAGTGGGCACGCCGGGGGTGGCGGTGATGCTTTATTCTTCCGCAATCGTAACGACATCAGCTTATCTCCAGTAACCCGTTGGATACCACAATATATCACTAACGGATAGTTATTACATATACAAAGGTAACTATTGGTTGCTAGTATTCTTTCACTGACGCAGCGGCACGCGTTATCACTAAAGCGATACGGTACGGGGAGATATGCTTATGGACTCACGCTATGTAGATGTAATGAGTGTTTTATCGGATTACTTCGATGGTTTATACCATGGCGATACATCAAAACTCGCCAAGGTTTTCCATCCCATGGCTAATTATGTATGTGTGACGGATGGCACGTTTGTGCGCCTCACCATGGACGAATACTTTCCGATTGTCGATCAACGGCCGTCGCCAGCCAGTCGCAACGAGCCGCGCTGTGACCGCATCGTCTCGATCGAGTTTGCCGGTCCGGTCACCGCACTGGCGCGCGTGGAATGTTGCATCGGGCCGAAATTTTTCACGGATTTTCTTACCTTTATTTTCATCAACGGGCGATGGCAGGTCATCTCGAAAGTTTTTCACTACGATCTTCGGGAATAAATCCGGCTTTGAGCCTTTCAATTGAAAAATCATAACCCATGGAGTCCACAGATGCCTTACGTCAATATCAAAATCACCAGAGAAGGTGCAACGGCCGAGCAAAAATCTGAGCTTATGAAAGGCGTGACCGACCTTCTGGTACGTGTCCTCAATAAAAACCCGGCAACAACCTTTGTCGTTATTGATGAGGTTGAGAAAGAAGACTGGGGAATTGCGGGCGTCCCGGTAGACGTGTACCGCAAAAACGATGTCATTTAACTAATATCAACAAAGGATAACATAGTTATGAAAACAGTAATTGTAACAGGAGCTTCCAGTGGAATCGGTTTGGGGTTAACGGAGGCCTATCTAAAAAAAGGTTTCAACGTTGTGGCAAACGCCAGAACCAAGGAACGTTTAAAGAAAGCAGCGGATTATTTAAGTGCGTCTTCAAATTTTCTTCCAGTGGCTGGCGACATCGGGCTAAAGGCTACGGCTGAAAAAATCATTCAGGAGGCGGTTGCTAGATTCGGGCAAGTTGACATTTTGATTAATAATGCGGGGATTTTTAACGCAAAACCTTTCGCTGATTATTCCCCGGAAGACCTGGATAGCCTTATTAACACTAACTTGAAAGGTTTCTTTTATGTTTCCCAGCTTGCATCAACTCAGATGGCAAAGCAGGGGCAGGGGCACATAGTCAATATAACCGCTGCCATTGCACTGCAACCGAATGTAAATGTTCCGGCGTCTATCCCTATCTTGATCAAGGGAGGTTTGAACAGCGTAACCAAGGCGTTGGCGCTGGAATTCGCCTCCAAAAACATCAAAGTCAATGCGGTAGCGCCTGGCATCATCGACACACCGTTGTACACCTCAGACATGCACGAATTCTTAAATACAATGCAACCTGTTGGCAGAATGGGTAGAGTTAAGGATGTCGTGGATGCGGTACTGTATTTAACGGATGCTGAGTTTACAACCGGCGTGGTCTTATCTGTGGATGGCGGCATGACGGCAGGAAAATAATAGTAACAATTTATTGGGCAGAAGGCAGCAACCCCTGCTACATCTCGTCATGAAAAAAGATCGCTACCCAGCATGGAAGGAGTGAGGTGCGCAACTTGAATGGTCATGACGGCAATGCGGCGTTCTGGTTAAACTCAATAACATTACGATCTGGATCTCTTACAAAAATTGAAGTTGATCCGGTTGGAAATGTAATTGGGCCTTCAGTGATAGTGACCCCGAGCTTTTCTAGCTCCGATTTCATTTCAAAAACATTTTTTACCGAAAGAGCTATGTGTGTGTAGCCCGAGTATTTTTCTTTTACATCCATTAAAACATTTTGCGTAGACGTATCAGCGGCATTGAGAATGAAATTGATTTCAATTCCAGAAGGATGAGACATGATCGCCACAGGCTCAGGGCCAATAGGCCCAATAACAAAATTAAACCCAAGCAGTTCATAAAATGCGCGTGCGCGCTCCAATGTATGCACACGTACACCGACGTGCGCGATGCCTGTAATGAGCTGGCTTAAAAACATGTTGAATTTCCTCCTGACTCTATTATTGACGTCTAACTACCCGCAATATCCAGCAATCCCAACACCCCCTCCAGCCCGCAATGATTAAGCACCGCCCCGGCCTGTGCCTGCACAGTGGGTTTGGCGTGATAGGCGATGCTGAATCCGGCGGTTTTCATCATTTCCAGATCGTTGGCGCCGTCGCCCATTGCCACGGCCTGGGCGGGCGAGATGTCGAGCTGTTTGCATAAATCCAGCAGGAATTCGGCCTTGCCCGCCGCACCGGTGATGTCGCCAAGGATGCGACCGGTGAGATGGTCGTCAACGATTTCCAGCACATTGGCGCGGGCATAGTCGAGGTTGAGGCGATCCTTGAGGCGTTCGGTGAAGAAGGTGAAGCCGCCGGAGACCAGGCCAATCTTGATGCCTTGGGCGTGTAGACCGGCGATCATCTGTTCAGCGCCGGGATTGGGTTTCAGGCGCTCGTTGTAGACGTGCTCCAGCGCATCTGCGTGCAGGCCTGCCAGCAGCGCGACACGCTGGGTGAGCGAGGTCTCGAAATTGATCTCGCCGCGCATCGTCGCGGCTGTGATGGCGGAGACCTGGGGCTTTACGCCAATGAAGTCTGCGATTTCGTCGATGCACTCGATGTTGATCAGCGTGGAGTCCATATCGGTGATCAGCAGACGGACCCGATCGGGATGGAAATTCTGTGGCAGAAGATTGATGTCGAAGTTGGCGGTGGCGCGCAGTGCCGCTACTGCTTCGGCGGCAATAGGGGCTTCTGAACGCAGCCTGTAATAGCCGCTACCATGGTCAATGTCGCAATGTAGCTGAGCAGCAATGGCACGGGCGGTGTCTTCGGTGAGCTTGGAGCCTTGGAGTATGAGAGTAGACATGGTTTATGTTGGCATTAAATGTTGTATGTTGATGGGTCGTGTTTACTCCCCTTTCCCCAGCCCTCTCCCGCACGTGGGAGAGGGGGGATGCATAACATCAGGAGAAAAAGCGGGGATGGCGTAAATTATATAACAGGCTCTCACTCTATCAGAAACAGACCCAGCAAATCATTCAAAAAGCGCCTGCCCAGCTCAGTGGGACGGATGGTGTGGATGTCCCATTCGATCAGTCCTTTTTCTTCCGCCTGCTGCAAGCCTTGCCTCACGATGGAAATCGGTTGGCCGGTATGCTCGGCAAATAACGCCACCGGAAAGCCGTCGGTGAGGCGCAGGGCGTTCATCATGAATTCCAGGCCGACATCGTTGCGTTTTAGTGGTTGTGTTCCGCCGATGCGCGCCGGAGTGGCCGCCTTGAGCAAGTAATCGCGCGGGTTTTTGACTTTCCAGCTACGGGTGATGCGTTGGTGCTGCGCATCACTGATTTTGCCATGCGCCCCCGCGCCGATGCCCAGGTAATCGCCGAAACGCCAGTAATTCAGGTTGTGGCGGCATTCATGGCCGGGCTGGGCGTAGGCGGATACTTCGTATTGCCGGTAACCGTGCGTTGCGAGCTGGCTCTGGCATTCTTCCTGCATCTCCCACAGTGCGTCATCCTCCGGCAATGCTGGGGGATTAACGTAAAAGGCGGTGTTCGGCTCAAGGGTAAGCTGGTACAGGGAAATATGCGCGGGTTGCAGGGCGATGGCGTTCCTGATATCGGCCAGTGCTTGAGCAACGGACTGGCCGGGCAGGCCAAACATCAGGTCAAGATTGAAGTTATCAAAACCGGCGGCATGTGCGGTTTCCGCAGCAGTAAACGCCTCGCGCGCACCATGGATGCGTCCTAACTTTTGCAGCATTTCGGTGTCGAAACTTTGAATGCCGAGCGACAAACGATTGACGCCGACGGCGCGGAACTCGCGGAATTTGCCGTATTCCCAGGTGCCGGGATTGGCCTCCATGGTGATCTCGATGCCGGGCTTGCAAGGCAGTCGCGCGCGAATTTCAGAAAACAGACGGTCGAAGGCAGCGGGCGAAAACAGGCTGGGCGTTCCGCCGCCGATGAAGATGCTTTCAATAGGGCGCCCCCACACCGACGGCAGCTCCTGTTCGAGATCGGCGATCAACGCCGTGATGTATTCGGCCTCGGGAAGGATGTCCTTGCTCTCGTGCGAATTGAAATCGCAATACGGGCACTTGCGCACGCACCAGGGCATGTGGATGTACAGGGCGAGCGGTGGCAGGGCGGTGAAATTGAACATGGTAATCCAGAGTATTAATACAGGATATTGTAGCAAGCCAGGGAAATGGGCGGGAATGTTGTTTTGATTTTGTCAGGCGCGTATATTGCGCGACTTGTCAGGTAAGACTAAAATTAATTTATTATTCGATTTTTAATGCGCTTAGGCGCGAGTTGCAAAGTATTTTCGCAGGTTTTGGCGCGGGCGCGCCGGTGAAGACAAAAGGCATCAGGTTATGTTTATTAAAGGGTTGGTTGCCGTTGCGTTGGTCTGTGCATCCGCTTTGTCCATGGCGGGCCAGACCATCACGCACAAACATGCCCATGAAAAAAAGGCCACCGTTGTTGCAGCGGGGCATAAGTCCGCCGTCAAAAAGGTGGCGGTTAAAGCCGTAAAACGCAAGCATATCCGTCACGCCAAGGCCAGTGTGAAACAGGTCGCGCGCGCGACACGCGCACGCATCACGCATGCACGGAAAGTGACGCAGCGTCGATATGCGGTTGCGCGCAGTGATGACGGGAGCCTGGTGGTAATGTCCTCCGTGGTACTGGTGGTCAGCCAGGAGGACGAAAAAACCATTTACGCCAAACATTCTGACGTAAGAAGCCCCATCGCCTCGCTCACCAAACTGATGACGGCGATGGTTGTTCTTGACGCTAATCTGCCCATGAATGAACCGCTGATGGTCACTGTGGATGATGTCGACATGCTGCGGGGATCGAGTTCCAGATTGCCGGTTGACTCCGTACTCAGCCGCGAGGATATGTTGCATCTGGCGCTGATGTCCTCGGAAAACCGCGCCGCATCGGCACTTTCACGCGCCTACCCCGGTGGTCGTCACGCATTCGTCGAGGCCATGAACCGCAAGGCACGCGAGATCGGAATGACGCAAGGCCGCTTCGTCGATGCCACTGGTTTGCATGCCGAGAACAGTGCTACCGCACAGGATCTGGTTAAAATGGTTAAGGCATCATACCGGTATCCACTGATCCGCCGCTTCAGCACCTCCGAATCCTACGACGTGGCGCTCAACGGGCACTCTTTGCCCGTGCATTTCAGAAATACCAATGCCCTGATCAAGAACGTCGACTGGGATATTGGCCTGAGCAAAACGGGATATATCAACGAGGCGGGGCGTTGCCTGGTGATGCAGGCGCGGATAGCGCAGCAACCGGTGATTATCGTGCTGCTCGATTCACAGGGCACCTATACACGTATTGGTGATGCCAATCGCCTGAAGAAATGGATAGAAACCAAGGCGCTACGCGCAGCGAGCGGGGCAGCGAAGCTTGGTTGACAGCCTACTGCGTCAGGTTAAAGCGCTGAGCAGTTGACGCAGGGCTTGTCCGCGGTGGCTTAAACGGTTTTTTACTTCTGGCGCAAGCTCTGCACCGGAGCGATTCCTGCGTGGCACGAGAAACACCGGGTCGTAACCAAAGCCGTGGGCGCCGCGCGGCGTGAATAGAATGCTGCCCTCCCAGGTACCCTGGCAAATGACTGGCGTCGGGTCGAGGGCGTGCCGCATGTACACCATGAAGCATTGGAAGCGCGCCGTGCGCTGCGGCTCCGGGACATCGGCAAGGTCGGTCAGCAGCTTTTCCAGATTGGCGCGGTCATCGGCGCCCGGTCCCGCATATCGCGCCGAGTAAATGCCGGGTGCGCCATCGAGTGCGTCCACCTCCAGTCCCGAATCATCGGCGATAGCGGGCAGACCAGTGTACTGTGCCGCGTTGCGTGCCTTGAGAATGGCGTTCTCAACGAAGGTCAGGCCCGTCTCTTCTATTTCCGGCACGCCAAACGCCGACTGGGGCAACACTTCGATGTGCAACCCCTCCAGCATCTCACTGATTTCACGGGCCTTGCCTGCGTTGTTGCTGGCCAGCACAATGCGCTTCATGTGTACACTCCGTGGTTAGGCCTGCAAGACGGCCTGTTGTTTTTTGATCAGATCACCGATGCCGGTTTTGGCCAGCTCGATCATGGCAAGCAACTCATCCATACGGAAGGCGTGACCTTCTGCGGTGCCCTGGATTTCAACAAAAGCGCCCGCTTCGTTCATGATGACATTCATGTCGGTCTCGGCCTCGGAATCCTCTTTGTAATCGAGGTCCAGTACCGGCAGCCCCTGGTAAATACCCACCGACACGGAGGCGATAAAGCCGTGGATAGGGTTACCTTTGATGAGGTTGCGTTTGCGTAAATGAGCAATGGCGTCAACCAGCGCGACGTAGCCGCCGGTAATCGAGGCGGTGCGTGTGCCGCCGTCCGCCTGGATGACATCGCAATCTATCGTGATGGTGCGTTCGCCCAGCGCTTCCATATTCACCACGGCACGCAACGAGCGCCCGATGAGGCGCTGAATTTCCATGGTGCGCCCGCCCTGCTTGCCCTGCGCCGCCTCGCGGCCCATGCGCTGACCAGTGGAGCGCGGCAACATGCCGTATTCCGCCGTGACCCAGCCCTTTCCGGTACCTTTAAGAAAACGCGGAGTCTTCTCTTCCACAGTGGCGTTACAAATGACCTTGGTGTCACCGAACTCCACCAGTACCGAGCCTTCGGCGTGCTTGGGGTAGCGGCGGGTCAGTGTGATAGGACGCAATTCGTCTGGAGCTCGACCGCTGGGGCGCATGTGTTCAACCTTCTTGCTTGATGGAATGGAAAAATAACGGCGAATTATACCCTGAATCCCAATGGGGCTTGCATTCCTTTTGGTCTTGGAAATAATTCACCGAAATGCCTCCATGCCGAAGGCCGCACAATCCAAGTTAAGAGGTAAATCTAAAAACCCCGTTGTCCACGAAACTCACGAAAAAACACGAAATTTATCACCTATCCAGTGAATTACTGAAGTAATTTATCTTTTTATTTCGTGAATTTTGTGTTTTTCGTGGACAAAAAGGGGGTTTGAGGGTAAATCAGGCACCCACCACCATCACCCCATCCATTTCCACCGCCGCGCCCTTGGGCAAAGCGGCCACGCCGATGGCGGCACGGGCGGGATACGGCTCCTGAAAGTAGGAGGCCATCACCTGATTGACCACCGGAAAATGGGCAAGATCGGTAAGAAATACGTTCAATTTCACCACATCCGCCAGACTGCCACCGGCGGCTTCGGCGACGGCCTGGAGGTTGTCGAACACGCGGCGGATCTGCGCCTCAATGCCGCCCTGCACCATCTCCATGGTTTCCGGCACCAGCGGAATCTGTCCGGACAGGTAGACCGTTCCACCCATTTTTACCGCTTGAGAATAGGTGCCGATGGCCTGCGGCGCTTTGCTGGTTTGGATGATTTTTTTTGTGTGCGGGGGCGAATTCATTTGTGTGTTCCTTGATAAGTCAGATCTGTTTTCCCGTGAAGGAGTGGGCGAGGATAATGTTTGCTGTTTGTTAAGCGTTTATTATACGCGTGGCATAACGGCCATATTCAACCTGAAAACGGGCGTGTGTAGCATGTGTAAAGAGGAGGCTATCTTATCAAGCTGTGTCGCTACAGGTTCTAAGCCATCCGCAAGGACATACGTACCACTTCGGTCTCGGGTGAAGGATTGATGCCAAAGGTGGTTTGCAGCGCCGTGCTGCAACGACGATAGACAGCTAGCGCTTCGCCGTAGCAACCGAGCTGCCGGTAGGCGATCATTAGCCGCTGACAGATCTCCTCGGAGGTACAGTCCAGCTCCATGCCTCGCTGGTAGAGATCGATCGCTTCCAGCCACTGGCCCTGCCGTTCCCGATAATTTCCGGTTATGCGTAGCGTCCGCATGAAGTGGCTATGTAGCCGCTCACGCCGTGCTTCGATCCAGGGGGTACACAACCCCTTCAAAAATGGCTCCCGATAGAGGTGGCAGAGTTGCCTGGTGTAGTGGGTGATCTCACTCTCGTGCGCCTCGTGCAGTGCCATATCAAGCCTCCCGGCGAGCCGCTCAAAGGCCCAGATATCGAGCCAGACATAACGCGCATCGAGACTGAGATGACCATCCCGCAACAGCACTGCATCTTTGCAGTTCAATAGTTTACGCAGACGATGTAGGGTGGTATGCAGGGAAGCTTCGCCATTATCTCCATCACTCTCCGCCCACAGTAGATCAATTACTGACGCAATCCCCACGCCACGCCCACCGTGGGCGATGAGCACTTTGAGTAGCTCCAACGGCCGTTTCTGCGTTTTGCCGCTGCATGACAAGGTATTGTCATTGGCGAGAACCACGGCAAAACGATCCAGCGTGTAAATTTTAACTGCCCAAGGCCACTGCTCTACATCGACGGATGGAACTGCGGGCGTTGGCTGCGGGTTGAAGTGAGGGAGGGTTGGTTGCGGCGACTCCATAGCGTAAATACCCCAGTAGCGTTGGTTTCCATGTTAAGTTGCAAAAAACCATAATGACCCACGGAATAAGGATACCATATAGAGTCCATTGATATGATCCTTTGGCAGCGTATAATTGTCAATCATTCCAATGATTGTTAAGGGTACCTCTAAAAATTCGATCAAGACGCGAGGGCAAGGCGGAAATGCGCGAAAAAGCGCAGTGTACACGTAGTACATGAGCATTTTGAGCGCATTTCCAACGCGGTCATCGTGGCTTTAGCGGATTTTTAGAGGCGCCCTAAATGACAGCGCTATTGAGAACTATCGATACATTATGAGGCGAATCCCCATGGCCCAAAAAACAGCCACGCTAGAGCTTCCAGTAATCTTGGTTGATCAGCTAAAACTGAACAGTGACACCTCCGAACCCTACTATCTCCAATTGAAACGGCAACTGGAGGTATTGATCCGGGAGGGGCGGCTGGCAACGGGCGATACCCTTCCCTCGGAACGGGCGCTTGCCGAGGCGTTACAGCTTAGCCGAAAAACGGTAAAGCGCTGTTACGATGAGTTGCGCACCAGCCGACAGCTAGGCTCCCAGGGCCGCAGTGGTACCGTGGTGTTGGCACCGCCCCGCGTGAGTCCGGTGATGGGGCGGCTCAAGGGCTTTACCGAAGAGATGCGGGAGCTGGGCATGAGCGCCTCGACCCGGGTGATGGAGCATGAGGTGGTACGTGAGCGGACACTTGCATCGATTTTTCAGCGCCCCTCTACGGCGGCGTTTCTGCGCCTGGTGCGGGTGCGATTAGGCGATGCCGTACCGATGTCGCGTGAGGTGGCCTGGTACGATTTAGCCGCTGCACCAGCACTTGAATATTGGGATACCAGCGGCTCGGCCTATGCATTTTTACAGGAGAGATGCGACATCACGCTGGCGCAGGCCGAGCAGTCTATCGAAGCGGTGATGAGTTCAGCGGAAGAGTCACAGGTTTTTGGGTTCACTGTGCCCGGCCCTTGCCTGCTCATCAAGCGCCGTACCTCCTCCACCGCCGGCCAACTGATCGAATATGTCGAGGGCACTTTTCGGGGTGATGCCTACGCCTATCGGCTTAAACTGCAGACTTGAGAAATCCGGTGACGGCCATTTGATCTGGCAGTACATCCAGCACACCCAGGCGGGAGGTGACCAGCGCTCCACAGGCGTTACCGGCTTGCAGTGCCTGAGCGAGCGGTGCACCTCGGCATAAGGCGATACAAAACCCGCTGGCGAAAGCATCACCCGCGCCAACACTGTCGACGGCCTCGATAGGAAACGCGGGCACGGCGTGGATCGCCGCGTGCCGTTCACAGGCTAAGCTACCAAGACGGCCAAGTGTCACCACCAGTAATTCGCCCGGCCATTGAGACCAAAAAGAGTCCAATAGAGCATTTAGTGTCGCGGCACACTCCGCCAATGATAGCCCGGACAGCGGTCTTTCCAGCGCGAGTAATTCTGCCGCCTCGACCTCGTTCATCACCAATACATCGGTGTTAGCGAGCAGGTCGGGGGGTAATTGTTGCCACGGTGAGGGATTAAGTACCGTGCGCACTCCCGCTCGGCGGGCGATGGCGAAAGCCGCATTGACAGCGGACAGTGAAGTCTCCAACTGGCCGTAGACCAGATCGGCACCCGCGATGGTGGATTCGGCATGCGCCACATGCTCTTCAGTCAACAGCAGATTGGGGCCAGGGTAGACTGCAATGGCGTTTTGACCACCCTCCGCAATCAGCCCCGCGCCATAACCCGATTGGGGTGCTAATCGCCACACGTAATCGCGGTTTATTCCCTCGCGCTGCAACAACTGTAACAAATCATCCCCCGCCCCATCCTTGCCAATGCCTAGAAGAATATCCACTTCAGCGCCCAGGCGGCGCGTCCCTATCGCCACATTAAGCCCCTTGCCACCCGCCTCAATGGAGAGCGCCGACGCCGTTAATGTTTCGCCTGCCACAGGCAGTCGAGTGATTTTCCAGCAACAGGCTTGTACAAAGCTGCCGAGTACCACCATTTTCATCATGGTGCGGGGCGCTGTTCAAACACGATTTTCATTACCGTAATCGCCCCCGTCAGCACGATCATCACCGCATTGGCCACGATCAAAGGTAGATCCTCTTTGAGAATGCCATAGACCAGCCACAAGGCCAGCCCAACGGTGATGAGAAGATAGGTCGGCAAAGAGATGCCACTAACATCACGGCTTTTCCACGTGCGCCACACCTGGGGCACGAAGGATGAACTGGTAAAAACAGTGGCTACCAGGCCAAGAGCATCCAGATCTGTCATGTTTTAACCCCCTGATAATCACGACGGCAATATTACCATGCTCCTGTAAGTCATCCGTAAGCCATCTGTAATGTGGAGGCTGTTATTGTGCGCCTACGTACCCAGTTCTGGCGCACACTCAACTCTGGAGATGAGAGATGAAGGTTATTGTTCCCCCGATCCACCCCTTTGCTCAAGGCTGGATCGTTTCTAATTTGCAACAAGCGTTCTCCGCCCTGGATTTTTCTATTTCGAACGATGAACATATGACTGCGTTTTTTGGCGAGACAACACTCAACGCACTGCGGCGCTTTCAGGAATCTTTTCAACTGCCTATTACAGATAACGTTGATGAGAGGACGGCTAAAGCGCTCAACGAGATTTTAAAAGATAAACGGCTATTAGATAAAAGTTTCAGGGTGAGTGGGCATGTTTTTGATGCCTTCGGCCAACCCATGATGCAAGCCTCGATTGTGGCTTTCGATGTCGATTTACGGGGTGTACCGCTAATCAACGAGGTCTCCAATATCCGTGACACCATGCAGCGTGCCGGCTTTGAGTGGGTGGGTTCTACCGTCACCCAGAATGACGGGTATTATCAAATCGAGTTTGATACGGAAAACTTCATCCACGCCGATAAGTCGCATGCCGACATCGTCTGCTTTTTGGCGCAAGGGGATAACGTTATTGCACGCTCACGGCTCTCTACAAAAAACGATTACCTATTAAATGCCATCAATGGCCTCGATATTCGCTTGGCAACGGGAGATATTATCAGAGGTTTACCCGAATATGACACCTTGATCAACGCTATTGCTCCCACGCTCCAAACGAGTGATCTGTCGCTCACTGATATTATTGACAACCTAGAACAGATCCATTTTTTAGCGCAAGAGACCGACACCGACGCTGCCAAAATTCTATTAGCCGCACAGGCCGAGTCTCTGCTGTTCGGACGTACTGAGTTGAGTGGCACAGATTTTCTGTATGCTTTGGGCCGCGAAAATGTGAGCCTTACATACGGCGAAATTACCGATTTTACGGAAGAGGTTTTATTTGCAAAGATCACCACCGCCATTGCCAAAAATATCATCGCCGCCCAATCAGCGGAGCGCATTAATGATTTTGTAAAACGTCTGTTACGCTTGGCCGCATCCATCATTTTATTCGATGCCCCCGATGCCCCTAAAGCGGTTCAACACTTAAATCGCTCTTTAGCGATTACGCTGGATACCCCTGCGCTGAAAATCAGCTTCCTCAATGTGCAGCGCCACTATGAGACCAACGCAGATCCGCAAAAATTTTGGCAAGAGGCTTTGCCCCAAGCCGGTTTTACTGCGGAGCAGATCCACTCCTTAAAGGTCACCAATCAGTTACATCTGATTACTGGTGGACACACGCCCTTAGTAGAGTGGTTGCAAGTGGATCAGGGAGTCACTACCCCCGCACAGTTGTTGAACCTAAGCGATGCGGCATGGCTCGACGCTATAAACAGAGCTGGCCTGCCAGAGAATATTGAAGGGAACTCTATCGAAGAAAAAGGCCGAAATTTCATAGCCAACGTTCGCAACGTTTTACACGCCACCTACCCTACCCAGAAAATTGCGCTCATGGTTCAAAAAGGGGAGTTGCCCATCCATGATGCTTCAGAGAACCTAATCACCTTTTTTGACCGGGCCACAGCATTCGATTTTGCGACTCAACGTGTCGACGATTTTGAAAACATTATCCAGGAGGTGGCGCCACAGCAGACCGAACAGCTACGCTCATCTCTTCAGACCCTACAGCGGGTATTTCAAATTAGCCCGACCCCCGAGGCGCTATCGGGCATGATTACCCACGGCATTAACTCCGCCTTTCAAGTGGCCGGGGTACCGGAAGCCGCCTTTGTCAAAACCTATGCGCAGAGACTCGGCGGTGAAGCTGTCGCCCTATCGATACATAACCGCGCCACCTATGTCGTGGTCAAAGCGAATGATGCCTTGATGACGAGTCATGAGTTGACCCACGCCATCACCCCGATGGCCATCCATGTCGGCAACATGGACATCAAAAATGCTGTAAGCGCTACGATTAAAAAACATATCCCCAATTATGAAAATATCTTCGGCCGGGCTGATATTTGTGAATGCCGGGATTGCCGTTCGATCAATAGTCCGGCAGCTTATTTGGTCGATGTAATGCGTTTCCTCTCCAAATTATCGGCTAACCTGACGGGTAAAACCCCGCTTGATGTTTTGTCAGAACGTCGTCCGGAGTTGGCTCATCTGCCATTAACCTGTGAAAATACCAACACGGTCATCCCCTACATTGATCTGGTTAATGAGGTTTTGGAATATTACGTCGCCCATGAAAAATTGGATATTAATGCAGGCCACGATACGGGCGGTGCGACACCGCCAGAGTTAAGGGCGACACCTCAGTACCGCGTGGTTGAAGCCTATAAAAAATTGGCCACCGCCGTCTATCCTTTCAGCCTGCCTTATCACCAGCCCTTGGATACAATCCGATCCTTTATGCCGAGCACCCTGAAACGTGCGGCGTTAATGCGGAAATTAGATCATAGTGGCGCCGCTGTTGCTGCCGAAAACTTGAACCTCTCCCAAAAAGAGTATGCCATTTTAACCGGGCAAAACTTTGACGGAACAACGGAAGGTACAGACCTATGGTCATTTTACGGTTTCGCCGATGAGGCGTCGTTAAAAACAGTCCTGCCCGCTGTTAAAGAGATTCTACAGCGCACCGGCATTGCGTATGTGGATTTGGTCGCCTTGATAAAAACGCGTTATTTGAACCCAGCGCAACATGCTTTTGATTATATACAGGATCTCTTCAAAGAGTTTCCGATTGATGCCAGACAGCCCTTTAATGGCCAAATGCTGTATCAAGGTTTAGAGCAGATTAACGCTGATTTTCTCGATCCTGACAGTGACTTTAATTTTAAAGCCGCCCTCGAGAAGGGCAAGATCTCGAAAGAGGATTTTATCGCCTGGGTAAAAACCCACTTTGATGACTTAAAAACAGTCGTGACACTTTACGAGCCTGATTCAGGCTGCAACATTGATAACACAACACTGCGAACGTTAGAGCAGATTTACGCTGCGGCACCCACAACGTTAAGTGATTTATTTTTAATGAAGTTACACCGCCTGATTCGTTTGTGGCGCAAAACAGGGTGGTCTATTGCGGAGCTTGATACGTTGCTCACCGCATTACAGACATCGGATATAACACCTTTGACAGTTCAACAACTGAGCACCATCAAAACCATCGTTGAAAAAACAGCCCTTCCCCTGGATCGTCTGGCAACCACCTGGGGTAATATCGAAACGCTCGGAGATAATGTTTTATATCATCGCATGTTTTTAAATCGCACCATCAGAAAGATTGACAACGTATTTGAACCCGATCATTTGGGTAATCTACTCAGCGATCCACTGGCAACGATTGGCGAACATCTGGATGCTGTGTTAGCCGCCTTTAAAATCAAAAAAGCTGATTTTGATCTCGTAGCCACAGAGAGTGGTATTGGTGAAACGGCCACGTTGACTATCGCCAATCTTTCGGTCTTATACCGCTATGTCGCTTTATCAAAAGGTTTAAAACTAACGACAGCCGATTTTATAGCGCTCAAAAAGTTATTCTCTATCGATCCGATCAGCCATTTTGATGTGGGGACACAACAATTTACCGCGATCAATCCTGATGCAACGCTGAACTTTGTAGAGGTGGTAGAGAACCTGCGTGATTTGGGTTTTAACGTCAAAGAGTTAAATTACATTTTTACGGGCGATGCTAGCCGTTTAAACGCGGAAAAAATAGCGCCAACCCTGATCGCTATCCGTAATAACTTCCAACAGATCGAGAACGAACACCCTGAGTTATCAGAGAGTCTGACGGTAGACGAAACCTTTTTAAGAGCGAAAATGGGTTTGATTACACCCGTGGAGAGCCTGGATCTTTTTTTCGGCATTATCAATGGAACTGCGATTTTTAGCGCTCAAACGCAGGCCAATCTACCGCTCGTCCTACCGGAAGCGCTTAGAGCCAAGGTGCAGTACAGCAAAGCCAAGGGTATTGTGGCGGTTACCGGTGTTTTGACCAGTGCGGAAAAAACAGACTTGGAAAACCTGGTGGGTGTTACGCCCGATTTTATCAAGGCCATCAATACTGTTTATAAATTACCCGAAGAGCAGTTTGTGACCGCTTTTAAAGCCTGTTTTGACAGCGCAGCACAAGCTGCTAGCTATGTTGAACGCATCACCCCACCCGCTGATACCGTCCTATTGGCTGAATGGAAAATCAATAAATTTAAAGCTTTTTACCCCCGGTTTTTGCCCCTGTTGAAAAAAGTCCTGCGTGAAAACAGAGTGATGCAAAACATCGCCGCCCTGGTGAATTTAAATGAAAAACAACTCTTTAATATTCTCAACGTAGATAACCATCTCGCCGAATTAGTGGCACACCTGAGCGATGCAGGTTTGTCCGCCACCTACTTCCGTACACCCACCTGGGGTGATGTAGTAACGGCAAGAACAGATAAGACGATCCATTTTGGTGATAGCTTTAATGTCGCCGGGTTACCACTGGATAATTTAAATGTGCAGTGGGAAGGCTATCTATCTGCACCCATCGCCGATGAGTTTACTTTTGTGGTGAAGGTGGCCGGTGCGGACGACAGCTTTAATCTCTACGTGGACGGTGCCTTAATCCTGCAAAAACCGGATGGCAATACCCAGGCCTCATGGGAGATTATATACCCATTGGCCCCTAACCGTCTCTACTCTCTTAAACTCGAATACGCTGACCGTGCAGGTGCTTCCGGCATTACACTATGTTGGCGTTCAGCAAAAATGGCTGAGGAGATCATACCTGCCAGGTCTCTCTTTTCTGAAAAATCGGTTGCCGCACTCTCCACCACGGTGCGCAACCTGCACCGGGGCGCCACGGCTATTAACAAGTACCCGCTCTCTACTGAAGAGGTCAGCCACTTTGTGGAGCGTCGAGCAAACCTCGGTGCTTTGGATTTTCAAAATATAAACGCGGCGCATTGGTTAACGCTCAATAGTTATGCCACGTTGAAGCGCCAGGCGCCAACAGCCGATTGGCTGTTAATATTCGCAACCGCCTATCACCCCGCCATGGCCTTGGACGACGTTATTGCTGTCGCGGCGGTGCAGACCTCCTGGGATCTGTCCGATCTGGATTTTTTAATTAAAACTCAATTTGGATATGCCGCCGGCCAATTACAAACCCCCACCGCGTGGTTAACTCTGGCACATGTTTTTGCAACCGTTCTTGAGACGGGCATCTCAGCCCGTCTTTTGGCAGCTTGGGCGGTGCCTGAAACCGATTTTGATCGGTTAGACGTTATAGGAAAAGAGATTCAAAATGCTATGCGCGCCCAGTACGACGATAAAGATTGGACCGCGTTTGCCCCCATCGTCACCAATCCACTGCGCGAAAGAGGCCGTGATGCGCTGGTGAGTTATCTCCTGGTGCAGGAAAAGCTGCAACAATGGGGAGTAACCGATGCCGATAGTTTGTACGAATTCTTTTTGATTGACGTGCAGATGGGAGCCTGTATGGATACCTCGCGTGTCCGCCAGGCTATATCCTCCGTGCAACTTTTTGTCACCCGTTGCCTGTTGAATTTGGAACGGCAACAACCTGCGAAAGGCGTTTTTTGGGTCTCCCCCGACCAGATCAAGGCACAAGAGTGGGAGTGGATGAAACTTTACCGCGTCTGGGAGGCCAATCGCAAAGTGTTCATTCACCCCGAAAATTGGCTTGAACCAGAGTGGCGTGATGATAGAAGCCCGTTTTTCAAAGAGCTGGAGGCCGAGTTAACCCAAAATGAGATCACTACACTCACGGTGGAGTCGAGTTTTAGAAACTATTTACGCAAGCTGCAAGAGGTCTCCAATTTAGACATCGTCGGTGTTTATAACGACGCACTGGCGAACACCCTGCATGTCGTCGCTCGCGCCTATGGTGCAACCTCGCATTTTTATTATCGTAATCGTAATAAATATGGCCGTTGGTCCGCCTGGGAAAACTTGGGGCTGGATATTAAAACTGCTGGAGAGGGTGAACACAATGGCGCGCATGTTATGCCGATCCGTTGGAAAGGCCGGCTGTTCCTGTTCTGGTTGGAGTTTTCTGAGATCTCCAAACCGGATGAGAGCGGTAAAGAGGAGTCTCTGGAAACAACCGCCAAAAGCAGTTCAAACAGTTTAAAAGGCAAAAAAGCCTGGAAAACATTTTTGGCATGGAGTGAATACCGCGAAGGAAAATGGCTGCCTAAGCAGATGTCAAAAATATTTGTTGAAACCTTTGGAACACAAAATCTTAAAACCTTAAATGGTCAACCCGCTTATTGCCGTCCCGTCATACGTATTCGGGATAACAGATTAATTGTACAGTTACCCGCCATTGGTGAAAGTAAGCTAGACACAAAAAATCCTGCTCGTTTGACCACTATGTCTTTTATTCTGAGCGATGTGGACGCCGAAATAACAACTGGTTTTACTGAGATTTTGGGGAATCTGAAGCGTATCCCGCACATTATCGAAGTCTATAACGGTACCGAATATTTAAGTAATAGTTTCATGAAATCCGGACGTAGTGGCAACATGTTGTTACGTAAAAAAGAGTATTTAAACACCCCTCGCAAACATCTGCTCGCGTTTGATAATCAACTGATGCCTTCCGATTTTGAAGCCGATATCCCCACTCCTTTCTTTTATCAAGACGGTGAAAGCAGCTTTTTTATTCAACCACGCCCCGGTATTAGACTTAAACTCTTTGATCACATCAAAAATATTGAAACCGTCCCCTATCTACCCTACCTGGAGATGACCACAGCGGTAAAAGTGGGGCCATACGCCGTCAACGCCACTCAGCCGCTTGCCAACCCCCCCACCCTAAAAACCATGAGTTATATGGAGTCCGGTAATAACAGCGATAGTGGACGCATCGGTTTGATGTCCAAAACGGCGACCTCTGTCTCGCTGTTATCGCCCGTTACACAATCCGTTGGTGCGTTAGCCGGGGCAACGTTGGAGATCGGTAACCGCCATTTCACTGGGTGGGATACCACCTTGCAATTTGAGAATTTTTACCATCCTTACAGTGCTGTTTATTTAGAAAGACTGAATCAAGGGGGTATCAATGCATTATTGTCGGCCGACACGTTTCTGCCCGATGATAAAGGCATCCAATTTAAATCGACCTATAAACCGGTCGCCCATTTAGTAGATAACAACAGCCCCCCTGTGAAAGTTGAATTCGACGAAAACAGTGCCTACGGTCTCTACAATTGGGAGCTCTTCTTTCACGCGCCACTGTATATCGCCACACGCTTGAGTAAAAATGGCAAATATGCGGAAGCCATGCAGTGGTTCCACTATATTTTCAATCCAATGACCGCCGAAAAGACTAATGCTAACAACACCCAATATTGGCAAGTACCGCCGTTTAAAATCGATGCCAGAGAAAACATTGAACAATTTTTCCTGCGTTTAGCGCGTAAAGAGGCGAACACAGCGGAGTTGAAAAAAATTGCCGAATGGCGCGAATCCCCCTTCAAGCCTCACCTGATCGCGCGTGGACGACCCGTGGCCTATATGAAAAACGTGGTGATGAAATACGTTGAAAACCTCCTCGCCTGGGGTGATGATCTGTTCCGTCGCGATACCATGGAAAGTATCAACGAAGCCACGCAACTGTATATCATTGCGGCCCATATTTTAGGCCCGCGCCCGCAGTTTATCCCTAAACGTGGCGTGATAAAGGCGGAGACCTTCGCCACATTACAACTAAAATTGGATGGTTTCGGCAATGCGTTGATGCAGATGGAAAATCTGTTTCCCTATTCGAGCAGTGTTCCGCTAAGCAGCACACCCTCCAACCCGAGTCTGTTGGGCGTGGGCACCGCCTTGTATTTCTGCATTCCAAACAATGCAAATTTATTGAAATATTGGGATACCGTCGGTGACCGCCTCTTCAAGCTGCGCCATTGCATGAATATCGACGGTGTCGAACGTAAACTGGCGCTGTTCGACCCACCCATCGACCCGGCTCTATTAATCGCCGCCACGGCGAAGGGTCTCAGCCTGGGTAGCGTATTAAGTGATCTGTTCAGTCCCGCGCCACTGTACCGCTTCGGTTTTTTACTGGATAAAGCTATCGAGTTGTGCGGTGAAGTTCGTGCCTTTGGCCAGCAGTTGTTGTCTGTTTTAGAGAAAAAAGATATGGCAAATCTGGCCTTAATGCGGGCATCGCATGAGAACAGCTTGCTGCAAATGGTGGAAGAGGTCAAAACCTGGCAGGTGTTGGAACAGCGCAATCACCGTGAAACCCTCCTGAAAACCCGCGAAACCGCGTTGACACACCTCCGGCATAATTTGATGTTGATGGCGATTAAATCCGGCAGCGAAGGGGTTGACGTGCCACCACCCCCGCAGACCAATACTGCTAAAAAACCTAAAAAAGATGACGAGCTCGCGCGTGATATCGTCATCAACGGTATAGGCGCCATTGCCAGTGGCTCCGAAGACAAGGTGGTGGAGGCGGCTGAATCCAGCTTGAAGTTAATCGCCAAAGAGAAGTTCGACCTGGACGTTGATGAGATCGTCAAAGATATTAAATTGGCCATTTCCGCAGGAGGCGCCATCACTAAAGTGCTCTCTATGATCCCGCAATTTGATATCTCCGCCAAACCTTTTGGTGTCGGTGCCGGTACTGTTTTAGGAGGTGTCCAGTTAAGTAAAGCGGCTGAGATATTTAGCACTGTTCAAGAGGTCATCGCGACAGTAAAAGCGCTGGAGGGTAAAAAAGCGGCACAAACTGCCAGTTTCGTCCGCCGTGAGCAGGGCTGGGTGCAGGATGCCAAATTGGCAGTCGCCGATATTTATCAGATAGACCGTCAAATTGTGATTGCCGATATTCGTATTGCCATGGCGGAACAAGAGTTGGCTATCCATCAGCAGGCAATCAAAAATTCACAAGAGGTTGAACAGTTCATCACCACTCAATTTACCAACGGTAATTTATACCAGTTCATGAAAGAGCGCCTCTTCACCGTCTATAAACAGGCCTACCAATTAGCGTACGATCTGGCCAAAACGGCCGAAAAAGCCTATCGGCAAGAGTTGGGTGTGTCCACATCCAATTTCGTGCAATATGGTTATTTTGACAGTGCCATGCAAGGTTTGACCGCCGGTGAGCAGTTGCATCTGGCGTTGCGCCAAATGGAGAAAAGTTATCTTGAAGCTAATAAACGCGAGTTTGAAATCAGCAAAAATCTCTCCTTGGCCACCCTCAATCCCACTGCATTGACCCGTCTGAAAACAACGGGCATTACCGAGTTTGATCTCCCCGAAGAGGTTTTTGATATAGATTACGCCGGACACTATTTCCGCCGGATCAAATCGGTCAGAATCTCCATCCCTTGCCAGGCCGGCCCCCATACCACGATAGCGGCTACCCTGCGACTGTTGAAAAACAGCGTTCGTATCAATACCTCCGGCTCGACATATGCACGTAACAACGAAGAGGGGATGCCGACGGAGGATGAACGTTTTGTTGAAAACATCGTGCCCTGCAAAGCGGTTGCCACCAGTCACGGACAAAATGACGCCGGCGTCTTTGAACTCAACTTTAAAGATGAACGTTATCTGCCATTTGAAGGGGCGGGTGTGATTAGCCGATGGAGGCTCGAGATGCCCACCCAGTTGCCATTGCGTCAATTTGATTACAACACCATCACTGATGCGGTATTACACATCAAGTACACTGCCCGTGAAGATGCTGGTCTGTTTAAAACCCGGGCGATTACCCATGCGTTGACATTTTTACAGGAGAACGTCTAATGGTCGGAGTCAACAACCGCTGCATCTACTGTAGTGCTTCGTGCCGCCAGAGCATGCGCTGGTGCTGTGACGAGATGGATCGTACCCAGTCGGGGCTGCCCCTAAAAAAGGGTCGGGCGGTAACCATGACGCACGGCGACAAACGCCATGGCACGACCACGTTGTTCGCTGCCCTTGAGCACCTTGGATGGGCGGGTCATCGCCCGTTTTAGCTTTATAACCGCCACCCCCAAAACTCAAGAAACCGCGCAAATTCCCACATATCCGAGGTCGTGCGGTTCCAGGGTTTGAGGCTGGTGTAAAACACGGTGCCGGTCTCGTGGCTATCGCCCAATTCTTTATCCGATCCGATGTGGGGATCCAGCGCCCACCAGCTCATCAGCAGCACTTCAAGCGGCTTGACGGCCTCTTTAACATAACCTTTGCGGAAGCCTTGCGTCTCATAAAACGATGTTGTGGTGCGACTATCCAGCGGCAGTTTTTTCAGTGAGGCCATCGGTTCGATGGGGGTTGGAATGATGTTGTAGGTACTGCTCTGCGCCCCGATCTTAACGTCCATCACGCGATGCGTGGCGTCCTTCAGGAACACGACAGGCCGCTGCTCCGCGCCGGAAGATGCTGGATAATCGAGCCTTGCAGGCAGTGTTTCGCCATAGACAGACTGGGGTTGTGCAAAATTCCATTCCTGGGGATAGGCGTCGCCAGGTAAATAACGCGTGGGGATGATGGCGAGATAGCAGCCACAGGTATGGACGGTTGTTACCAGCACCGGCTCTTCTTTCTGATTAAGGGTGATGACGACAAACAGCCCGGAATTTTTCCCGGCGGTCAGGTGAAAATAGGGCACGCCCTGAAAATGCACGCGGTAGATCAGATTGGTGTAGCTGCCTTTGCTGGTCTGGAACGTCTGCTGCTGGGCGTACATCATTGGCACCGCAGGGTCGACATAGATCTGCTCCCGGCCTTGGGCATCGTAGCGCGCGGAGGGACGACCGATCTTGTTGTAGGTTTTGTAGGAATGCTGCGGCACGATAACAGGCGCGTGGCGCGCGAACAGGCTGCCGTCGTCTTTCGCCATAAAGGCCACCGGCAGTTGTTCGGTGAGGCTGCGGGTGCTTGCGCAGGCGGTGAGCAGCACGGTCAAGGCCAGTGCGCTGAGAATCCTGACTGGTTCTACTGTGTCACAAAGCGCTGAAGGGCGCATTGCGGCGTTAAAATCGGACTCAAAATGCTCATTTACTCCGTGTAAACTCCGCTTTTTCGCCCGATTTTGCCTTGCACTGCATCCCTTGATCGCTTTGTGACACAGTAGAATTATGTGCGGAAGTCTTGGCATGTTTTCCCTCGTCGGATCAAGAAAGCACCTTCACCAGTGCAATACCATTTTTTTGATAGAGAATCTCAACGTGATTCAATTTTGGCAAATAGATGGATTTTGTCAAAACCACATCCCCGGCGCGTGGTTCGCGTTTTTCCACCAGGCGCTCACTGTATACAATAAAGCTGGGCGTGTTTAATTGCCACATCACCACGGCGTAATTGCGCTGTTTGGCAATCAGCGCGGCCTCCTTGATGGGTTCCTGCTGGAGGCGCCCGGCAAGCGGTATCACAAAGTGAGACAGGGCAAAGATCGTGAAGAGACCGCAGGCAAACAATTTATGGATGTTGGTGAATCGCTTCTCGATCATGAAATACAGCATAAGCAGCACTGCGAGCGCGAAGAACAACCTGTAACCCGCCGTGAAATACGCCTGATAACCCGCCAGCGCCGATTGGGCGAAGGTGTCCTTAATGTTTGGCAGTGCGTAGCCCAGCATGTCAGGCAGAAACAGCAGGGCCGCAAAAAACAGCAGCGGTGGCAGAAACAGCAGGAATTTTGAGCGCAGATCCGGCAAGTGCAGCGCCATCAAAATAAACAGCGGCGGGTAACCGTACACCACATAATGCGGCAGCTTGGTGCTGGAGAGCGAGAAAAAGATGAACACAAAGACAAACCACAATGCGAGGAACAGGCGCAGATCATCCTTGATGATGTCCCGCGCCCGCGCCAGGCTGCCGATCAGTACGGTGGTATAAGGCAACACGCCGAGCAGGATAACCGGCAGGTAATACAGCAGATTCCCGGTGTGCCCTTCCATGCCCGCCTGAAACCGGCTGATGTTGTGTTTGAAAAAGAACCCCTGGATGAAGGCGTCGCCCTCCTTCAGGTACTGAGCCACGTACCACGGCATGGCGACAGCGACAAAAATGGCGATTCCGACCGGATTGAAAACGGCCCTGAGCCAGGATTTGAGGTCACCCTTGATAGCATAAAAAATGAAGCTGACTACCAGCGGTATCATCACCGCCACCGGACCCTTGGTCAGAAACCCCAAGGCCATGAAAAAAAACATCAGGTAAAGATGTTCCCGGCGTTTACTCTGGAAAAAAAGATAGCCTGAGAACATTGCCGAAGTGATAAACAGGTTCAGCAACGCATCCGCCGTTGCCGCCTTGCCCATCACCGATATCTCCAGCGTGGTGGCCATTATGATGGCGGCAAAAAATGCGGTCTGGGTATTTCTTACGGCTTTTACAAACAAAAATACCGCTGCCACCCACGCCGTGGCGGCCAGCGCCGAGGGCAGGCGGAAGGCAAACTCATTAATGCCAAACAGCGCGACGCTGGCCGCCTGCAGCCAGTAGATCAGGATCGGTTTGTCGTAGCGCGGCTCGCCGTTGAGATAGGTAGAGATGAAATCGCCGCGCAAAAACATCTCGCGGGTGGCCTCGCTGAACGCCCCTTCATCCAGGTCGAACAGCGGCGCCGCGTGGATGTTGTAAAAAAAACTCAGCGCCACGGCGACCAGCAGCAAATAAAGCAGGGGGGTGTTATAGCGCGTATCGGCTTTCATCGGGTATCGTCAACAATTTGGATGCCGACTACGGCTTGCTTGTCCGCAATCAACCTGCCAGTATTATACAGGGCGCCTCTATAAATTCGATCAAGACGCGAGGGCAAGGCGAAAATAGGCGAAAAAGCGGAGTTTACACAAAGTAAATGAGCATTTTGAGCCTATTTTCAACGCCGCCATCGCGGTTTCAGCGAATTTATAGAGGTGCCCTACAGCCATAGTGTGGCATTGCCCCGTTCACGGAGGTGGGTTGTGGAAAATAGCCGTGCCAGCAGTCATATCAGCGAGACAGCCATGCCCATGGAGCCTGGCCCGGACAAGGCCCTGCGCCAACGGCTTGAAGAAGTCATGGCCGAGGCACGCCACAATGAACGCAAGCTGCGGCGTTTTCAAGCGCTGGAACTGAACCTGATCGGCCTGGGCTCGTTGTTTGAACTCATTCAGGCGGTCATTTACCCCGATCCCGACACGTCTCATTGGGACATCGTCACTTTATTGCTGATCGATCCCGAATACGAAATACAACGTATTCTTGAAGAGGAAGACGTCAAGCTGCTTGACCACCCCGCGCTGATTTTCGCCAGCAGCGGCGACGGGCTGGACGCGCTCCACCCCTATTCATTATTTCCCATGCTCGGCCCTTATCAGCTTAATCGCCACGCCGCATTGTTTCCCCTGCCGCGCCGTCCCGCAAGCGTGGCCTTGTTGCCGATGGTGAGAAACGGCAAGCTGATCGGCAGCCTGAACATTGGCAGCTACAAACGCGAACGCTTCGTCAAAGGCGTAAGAACCGACATTTTGGAGCACTTCGCAGCAGTGGTGGCAATCTGCCTGGAAAACGCCGCGAATCTGGAGCGGCTCAAGCGCCAGGGGTTGACGGACACGCTGACCGCCATCAACAACCGGCGTTTCTTCGACCAGCGCCTGAATGAAGAAACCGCTGCGGCGCAGCGTAACCAATGGCCGCTTTCCTGCATGCTGCTGGATGTTGATCACTTCAAAAAGGTCAACGACAGCTACGGCCATCAGGTCGGCGACCAGGTGCTGCGCGAAATCGCCGCCGTGATCCGCTCGCAATTGCGCGGCGGCGACGTGCTGTCACGCTATGGCGGCGAAGAATTTTCCGC
>CAMTYI010000003.1:0-8479 GCA_947085925.1 uncultured Gammaproteobacteria bacterium | reverse complement strand
GTTCAGACGTGTGCTCTTCCGATCTACCTGCTGGTGGAAATCGGCACCGAAGAATTGCCACCCAAGGCATTAAAGAAGCTCATGGAAGCATTTGCCAACGGCATTGAGCATGACCTCACCAAGGCCAGCCTGGAATTTGGCACAGTACACCCCTATGCCACACCACGCCGATTAGCGGTACACATTGAGGCACTGATCACCACCCAGGCTGACCGTCTGGTGGAACGCCGTGGCCCGGCATTGAACGCGGCGTTTAACAGCGACGGCCTGCCTACCAAGGCTACCGAAGGCTTTGCGCGCTCGTGTGGCGTTGCAGTAGAGCAACTCGAAAAACTGGAAACCGACAAAGGCTCATGGCTGGTATTTCGCGCCACGCAGCCTGGCCGCGCTACCACGGAATTGTTGCCCGCCATTATCGAACAGTCGCTGGCTGCCTTGCCGATTCCCAAGCGCATGCGCTGGGGTAGCTCGCGCGTGGAATTTGTGCGCCCGGTGCATTGGGTAGTACTGCTGTTTGGTGATGAAGTGGTCGACGCCGAAATCCTCGGTGTGAAAACCGGACGCGAGACACGCGGACACCGCTTCCATCACCCCGCCTCCATGTATCTGGCCGAACCCGCCGCCTACGCCCCGCTGCTCGAAACCGAAGGACGGGTGATGCCCGACTTCGCCGCGCGCCGCGAGGCGATCTATGGGCAGGTGCAGGAGAAGGCCGTCTCGGTCGGCGGCACAGCGGTAATCGACGACGCCCTGCTCGACGAAGTCACTGCGCTGGTGGAATGGCCTGTGGCGCTGCTGGGCCAGTTCGAGGAACGCTTCCTGAGCGTGCCACAGGAGGCGCTGATCTCCACCATGAAGGGCAACCAGAAGTATTTTCATGTAGTGGACGGGGCGGGCAAACTGCTGCCCTGGTTCATCACCGTCTGCAACATCGAAAGCCGCGACCCGGACCAGGTACGCGCCGGCAACGAACGCGTGATACGCCCGCGCTTGAGTGATGCTGCGTTTTTCTGGGATCAGGATCGCAAGCAACGCCTGGAAAACCAACTGGAAGCACTGAAAGCTGTTGTATATCAGGCCAAGCTGGGTACGCTCTACGACAAGGCCCAGCGTGTTGCAGCCCTGGCGGGTGAGATCGCAGCGAGCCTCGGTCACGACAAAGCACTCGCACAACGCGCCGCGCTCTTATCCAAGTGCGACCTGATGACCCACATGGTCGGCGAGTTCCCCGAATTGCAAGGCATCATGGGACGCTACTACGCCCTGCACGATGGCGAGCAGCCCGAAGTAGCTCAAGCCATCGACGAATTGTATATGCCGCGCTACGCAGGCGACATGCTGCCACAGTCCACCACCGGCCAGACACTAGCCATTGCTGACAAGCTGGATACATTGATGGGGATTTTCGAAATCGGTCAGATACCGAGCGGCGACAAAGATCCCTTCGCGTTGCGCCGTGCTGCGCTTGGCGTGCTGCGCACGATCATCGAGAAAAAGCTCGACCTGGATCTCGGCCAACTTCTTGATGCAGCGCAGACAGGGGTAAACAGCCAGCTCAAACCTGGTCTAGCCATCAAAAAACCAACCGCAACCCAAGTATTTGACTTCATGATGGAGCGCCTGCGCGCCTATTATCATGACCAAGGCATCCGCCCCGACGTCTTCGAAGCCGTGCTGGCGCACCGCCCTACCCGTCCCTACGACTTCGACCGCCGCATGCACGCCATCACAGCGTTCCGCGCCCTGCCCGAGGCCGAGAGCCTGGCAGCAGCGAACAAGCGCATCACCAACATCCTGCGGCAGGCTATTGAACGGAAAGAAACCATACCCGATACAGTCGCCGACAGTCTTCTTGTCGAACCTGCCGAGCGCGCCCTGGCGGAGCAAGTGGCACTGATTCGCGCTGAGGTCATGCCGCTGCTCAAAGATGCTGATTACACCCAGGCCATGGTGCACTTGGCGCGACTGCGCGAGACCGTGGACACCTTCTTCGACAAGGTGATGGTGATGACCGAAGACACGGTGCTGCGCACCAACCGCCTCGCCCTGCTCAAGCAGCTCGCGGAGCTGATGAACCCCGTGGCGGATATTTCCAAACTGGCGGCAACATAGGCCATACAGGGTGCGCATCACGCACCCTGTAATCTCCTGACCTCTGACGATGCTCATCCTCCGCTCCCTCCTGTTCTCTCTCGGCATGGCGCTCTCAACGCTGGCATTTGCGCCGCTCAGCCTGCTCACTTTCCCTTTGCCGCTGCGGCAGCGCTATGCCTTCATCACTCAATGGTCGCGTTTTAACCTGTGGTGGCTGGCGGTGACGTGCAATCTGCGCTACACCGTGGAGGGACGGGAAAATATCCCCTCAACCAACGGCATCATCCTCTGCAAGCACCAATCCGCCTGGGAGACGTTGGCGTTACAGCGAGTTTTTCCGCCACAGGTGTGGTTGCTCAAGCGCGAACTGTTGTGGGTGCCGTTTTTCGGCTGGGGACTGGCCATGCTCAGTCCCATCGCCATCGACCGTAAAGCTGGGAAAAAGGCCTTGCGCCAACTCCGGGAACAGGGTGCGCAACGTCTGGCCGATGGTCTTTGGGTGGTGATTTTCCCGGAAGGCACACGCGTCGCGCCCGGCGAAAAACGCCCCTATGCCCCCGGCGGCGCGATGCTGGCCCATCACACCGGCTATCCTGTGGTGCCGGTGGCGCACAATGCCGGGGAATTCTGGCCAAAACACGGATTCATCAAGCGGCCAGGCACTATTCGTCTCGTCATCGGTCCGGCCATTGTCGGCACTGGGCAATCGACATCCGAAATCAACGCAGGGGCGGAGGCATGGATTGAAAACAAGGCACACGAAATCAGCACCGAGACTACACCTTCAAATTTATTGAAGTAACCCTTCGAAACTATTTGCTATCGCCGGATAAAGTCTGGGTGTAACCTATCATCAATCCTTCAAAACCCCTGAATGAACATGGATGAACTATTAGTCAACCCCGCATTCCAGGCCGCCGTTACGCCCTTCCTCGTTGCACTCATCGCCGGTTTTCTGCTGAAATATGTAGGATGGTACTGGGCAGGGCTGGCGGTGATGCTGGGCTTTTACGCCAGCGTGTCACTGGTCACGGGTTTTGAGTTCACGCCGCTCACCAGCACCCGCAAAGTGGTGTTGCTGGGCATGATTGCCGTGGTCGTTGGTCTGGCACTCGATTTTTTTACGCTCAAGCGGCAGTACCTTTTATCCCTGCTCGCTATCATCGGCGCGGCGGCGCTGCTGTGGGTGATCTGGCCGCCACTGATGCGTATGGAAGGACAGACCTTTTGGCTGAACGCAGCAGGCGGTATTGCTTATGTGGTCTGGCTGATGTTGTCGCTGGAAGGTTTGCGTAGCCGCGCCTTGCGCGCCGATGCGGCCACATTAACACTGAGCCTGGGCACCGGCATCGCGGTGCTGATCGGCGCCTCAGCCCTGCTCGGGCAACTGGCATCGGCGCTGGCTGCTGCACTCGGTGCGTTTCTGCTGTTGAGCGTGATGAAAAAGACACTGCCGGTGGGGTTCGTAATGATACTGCCGGTGACACTACTCAGCGGATTGATCGGCATGAGCGGGCTGGTGTATGCAAAACTGCCTTGGTACTGTTTACCCATCCTGGCGCTGATACCGCTGCTGGCGCGCATCCCCCTGCCCAAGCGCTTATCGCTGTGGGGACAGGCACTGGCACTGGTAGCCGTCACCTCACCTGCCGCTGCGGGCGCGATTTATATGGCATGGAAAATTGCCGGGGCGCCGCCTCTATAATTTTAAATATTCACCTTCACCCCCCAACCAAGGAGAGCACCATGCGTAAAGTCGTACTTGCAGTTGCATTAACCACACTGTCCTGCGCTGCATTTGCAGCGGCAGAGAACTACACGATCGACCCGGATCACACCTATCCGCACTTCACCATCAATCATCTGGGTTTCTCCACCATGCACGGCCGCTTCAACACCACCAAGGGCAAGATCGTGATGGACCGCACCGGCACAACCAGTTCGGTGGACATCATCATTGATGCAGCTTCGGTTGATACCGGATTCAAAAAACGCGACGACCACTTGCGCTCGCCGGATTTCCTGAATGCTGCGGAATTCCCGGAGATTACCTACAAATCCAGCAAGGTCACCTTCAACGGCCCTTCCAAGGCCACTGTAGATGGCACGATGACCATTGCCGGGGTATCCAAACCCGTCAAGCTGGATGTACAACGCATCAGTTGCGGCATTCACCCTATGGATCCCAAAAAAGAAAAATTCGTCTGTGGTTTTGACGCCACCACCAAGATCAAACGCTCAGATTTTGGCGTGAAATACGCCCTACCGGCAGTGGGTGACGAGATGGGAATTACGCTTGAGGTTGAGGGCGTGCGTAATTAACTTAAAATCGTTTTTAGTTCACGAAATTCACGTTGGCACGAAAAAACATGGATTTTTTCAGCAATTCACCGGATTGGCGACAAGTAACACGCGACATGTATTTAATATTTTCGTGTTTTTTCGTGACTTTCGTGGATAACTGGGGTTTCTAAGATTAATCGGATACCAACGCATTACTGAGCCTGGCGAAGTCCTCCAGGCCCAGCGTCTCCGCACGCAGGGCAGGATCAATGCCTTGCGCGCGGACCTGTTCTTCACTCAACAACCCCTTGAGCGTGTTGCGCAGCGTTTTGCGGCGCTGGGAAAACGCCTGTTTGACCAGGCGGGCGAAATTCGCCTGATTGGCAACCTGCACCAACGGCGACGCATGGGGCACTAAGCGTACTATCGCCGAATCAACCTTGGGCGCGGGAGTGAATGCGCCGGGGCCTACTATGAACAGCAGCTCGACAGCGCAAAAATATTGAATCATGACACTGAGCCGCCCGTAATCCTTGCCCCCTGGCTGCGCCGCCATGCGCTCCACCACCTCTTTTTGCAACATGAAGTGCATATCCTGGACGCATCCGATCTGGTCGATCAGGTGAAACAACAGCGGCGTGGAAATGTTATACGGCAGATTACCCACCACCCGCAACGGCCTGCCATCAGCGGCCAGCGCAGCAAAATCGAAACGCAGGGCATCGGCACTGTGGATGCGTAACTCGCCCTGCCCGGCGCACGCACGCTCCAGCACTGGAATCAAATCGCGGTCCAGCTCCACCACATCGAGACTGCCCGTCTCACGCAAAAGGTGCTGGGTGAGCGCGCCCTTGCCGGGGCCGATTTCCACGATATGCTGATCAGGCCGGGGATTGATAACGTTGACGATGCGTTGAATTACGTTGTCATCATGCAGGAAATTCTGGCCGAAGCGTTTGCGTGGAATGTGTTGCATAAGGAATGTTGTAAGATGCTCTTACTGTGATATATCGATGGGGCAATAAAAAATGAAAGAAACCAATTTTATCGCGGGCTGTGTGGTGCTTTTCACAAGTATAACCGCTATCACGCCATCATGGGCTGAATCCACATGTAACAAGACGCTGTTCGACCGGGTTGATTTGCAGGCACAGAGTTCACGCGAGATCGACAACGACCTCATGCAGGTCACACTCAGCGTGCAGAAGGAGGACAAGAACCCTGCCCGGTTGGCGGACGAGATCAATCAAACCATGTCTTGGGCATTGCAAACCGCCCGTGCGAGCAAGGATGTCATTGTCAAGAGCGGGAGTTACCAAACGTACCCCGTCTATCAAGCCAACGGCAACACGGTGGGCCACTGGCGCGCCACCCAGCAAATTCTGCTGGAAAGCACCAATACAACCACTCTCACCACGCTGATTGGCCAACTGCAAACCCGTCTGCAAATCGAAGCTATGGGATTTGCCGTTTCACCGGGCAAAAGACGCGAGGCGGAAAACAGTTTGATTGAAGCGGCATTGGCTGCGTTCAAAACACGCGCTGATATCGTGCGGGCCAATCTGAATGCCACCAGCTACCGCATCATCAACATTTCAGTCAATACATCGGGGGAAGAGTTTCGCAGGCCGGTGGCTGCAATGGCGGAGATGTCTCTTGCAAAAACCGCCGCCCCGGCTGTGGAAGCGGGAAGCAGTCAGGTTACGGTCAGCGTGTCCGGTACTGTTCAGTTGAAGTGAGCAGTACAGTGCCCATTACGCCCTTTGGCGTAATGGGCACTCACATCAACCCTCAAGCTGCTGAATGCCGTCCAGATACCATGTGGGCTGGGTGCTGCGTGCAGGACGAGTAAAATGCCAGATCTCGCGCACGGGGGTGACGTGCTTGTCATCCGTGGTGTCCGCATCAATTTCGCGCATCAGCACATCGAACAGCACGGTTGCCTCGATATCACTACCCGCTTCCCGAACTTCAAGCAATTCACCTTCCACTTTCAGCAGCTCGGTGCGGTTTTCACCAGAGCGCGCACGGATCTGATCCTGTAGTTCGGCAAACACTTTATCCGTGGTGAATTGGCGCAAATCGGCCAGATCGCCCTCGTCCCAAGCCTTTTGCAGACGTTGATAAGCGGCCTTGGCGCCCTCCACGAAGCCTTCACTGTCGAAATCCTTGGGGATCACGCCGGGCAGCGGACGGAAGCTCGTCTGAGGAGTACCAACCTTTTCTTCACCATCAGAAGGCTTGTCTTTCCTGAACATCAAATCCGTGTCAAAAGACGCGCTGCTGCGCTCCTGCGCCTGCGGTACTTGTGCATCGCGTGCAGTGTGATCAACACGGTTCGCCGGGCTGTAGTCGATTAAGGGTTCAGTAACAGGCACGGGGCCACCTCCCGCAGCCGTGCGTTCATACGCATGAGGCATGGATGCACGCTTTCTCGCGGCAAAGATTTTGTACAACACAAAGGCGATCACTGCAAAAATCGCAATGTCCATGAAATTGAGATTCTCAAAGGCACCACCGAAGAGGAGCGCACCGAGCAATCCGCCCAAGGCCAAACCGCCCAGCATACCCATCAGACCGCCTTTACTTGCCAGGGACGCGCGCTGACCAGCGTTTTGCGCTTGGGCAGGCGTCTGCGCACTCGAAGGACCGGCAGCGGACTGCTGACGGTTTTGATAGGGTTGGCTGTGACTGCTCTTGCCGCCAAACGACTTGCCACCGCCCATACGCTTGGCCTCGGCGCTATCAATAACGCCACCCGCCAGAAAAATTCCAACGACCAAAGCCAACACAACACTCAACGAGGTTTTCATTTGTACTCCAATTAATTTGTGATCGCTTCACAATTCTACATCAAATGAGACCATTGCCAAAATATATGGTTCAGATGTTTTTATCCCAGATTGACCATCAGCCAAAACCATCACTCAAAGTAGGTTGGGTCTCGGCAACTGCTCCATGCGTTGCCCTACCTTCTGCATCCGTGCAGTCGAAGCGTAGCGGACCCAACAAAATCATCGCTTCAGGCATCGTTGGGTTGGGTCCGCTACGCTTGACCCAACCTACACACTATTGATTTAGAAATGGAATTAGGCATCCAGCGGCAGATCCGCTGTCTGACCCAGTAATTTGTTGACCGCAGCCACGCCAAACAGCTTGAAGCCACGCAGCGCCTCGGGCGGATGGCCCGCCACGCAGACGATGGGTTTGCCTTGGGCGACGCCCATGATCAGGGGTCGTCCTGAACGCATCGGCACACCATCCACCAGCAGCTCCCCGAGCGCCCGCACCAGATCCGAGATAAAATCACGCCCGCCCACCGCAGTGCCGCCCGAGATCACCAGCATGTCGGCATCTTTCAATACCTGCGTGGCAGCGGCAACAAAACCATCAAAATCGTCCCGCATGATGCCACCAAACACCGGAACACCCCCAGCCTGGGCAATCGCCGCCGCCAGCATCACGGAGTTGCTGTCGCGGATTGCGCCGGGGTGCATGGGATCAACATAGGGAATCACCTCATCACCGGAGGAAAACAGCGCCACCCTGGGTACGCGCACCACGTCCACGGTGTCGATACCGAGGCTGGCAACCGTCCCCAGACTCAGGGGGTCAAGCACCGTCCCGGCGCTCAGCACCACCGCGCCCTTTTTGATGTCACAGCCCTGATCTTCGATAAAAAAGCGCGGCGGGAAAGGACGAGTAATGGTAAAGCTATCGCCCTGCCGCGTGGCCTCCCACATCCGCACCACGGAAAGCGCGCCGTCGGACACAATGCTACCGGTGGATACCGCCAACGCCTGGCCCGGCGCAATAACGGGGCAGGTGCTATCCCCCGGCTTCACCTCTCCAATGATCGAAAATGACACGGGATTGGACTCGGAGGCTTCACGGGTATCCGCCGCATTGACCACAAAACCCTCGACAATGACGCGATGATAAGGCGGGGAGTCCTCTGGCGCGGTGAGATCGCAGCACAAGGTCCGTCCCAACGACTCAGAGAGCGCGCGATGTTCCGCACCCAAGGTGCGAAATGGCACTGCCTCGGCAAAACGTTGTTGTGCCTCGATTAAGGGAGATCGGAAGAGCACACGTCTGAACT
>CAMTYI010000002.1:0-5371 GCA_947085925.1 uncultured Gammaproteobacteria bacterium | reverse complement strand
GTTCGCGCGCAGGTTGAGCAGAAACTGGTTGCTCGCCGAGTCACGATCATCAGCGCCTTTCAGCAGCCGGTAGTTATAGCCCAGACTGCCCGTCACCTCGGCAGGCCCCACCGCCACCGCAAAGCCACGCAAAGGCCACACGAGCGCAAACAGCGCCAGCATATAAGGCCTGGCGTCAAATCTGCTCATAGGTATAAAGCGTGACATTCATATTGCCAATCGCGCCGACGGCGCGCCCCTGAATAGCATTCAAATTATTATTAAAAAGTCATGTAGGGTGCACCCTACAACTGGATTTACGGACCAGCATTATTTTCATTTATCGTAACCGGCGTTTCCCTGCGCAACCGCTCGATAAGCGCCTGCCACGCCACGTCTCCCCGCTCCCTTGCCAGTAAATCGCGCGCGCGCGACTTTGCAGCATCAAAAACGCTTAATGCAGGTGCGACGCGCTCCTCCAGCCGCAGCACCGCAACCCCTTGCAGCAGCAACAGCGGCGCAGAGATATCACCCGGCCTCATGCCATCCAGCACCTGCTGCGCCTCACTGGCCAGCATGCCCTTATGCACATATCCCAAATCCCCGCCCCGGCTCGCGGAGACATCCCCGGAGTGCAGCCGGGCCAGTTCGGCAAACTCCGCCCCCCGGCGCTGCGGCTCCGCCTTCAGCAGCCTGTCAACCAGCCGCGCCGCCTCGGCCTCCGCCGCCTTCCACGCAGCACCTGTCGCGGAAGGCTCTACCTTGAGCAGTATCAGTGAGACCCTCAACCGTTCCGGCACGGTAAATTTGTCCGGATGTGCATCGTAATAACCACGCACGTCTTCCGCGCCCGGCTCCGACACGCGCCGCACGTTATCCTCCAGCCGCCTCAGCAGATCGTCGCCTGCCAAGCCTCGGCGCGCCGCCTCCTGCCGCATCAGAACACGATCAATCAACCCCTGCGCTACTTCGCGGCGGTAGGCGTCAACCTGCTCCCGTGACGGAGTACCATGAAAAAACTTGCGCCGCATCCCCTCATGCAGCGCGGAATGATACTGCTCCTGCGATATTGCTTCACCCCCAACTATAGCGAACGGCGCGCCAGCTCCTTGAGCCTTCTCGGGCGGCCCGCCAGCAACGGCAACACCCGCCGAGGCCAGGGTTAAAATCAGCACCGCCCACCCGCGCCCAGCCCTATTTCGCATGGCAGGTCAAACATAACACGCTGCCCTTGGGATCGACGCGCAGGAAGGTGGGATTGTAATCGACATGCGGATCATGGCACGAGGCGCACTCGACATACGGTTGCGGCTCCCCGGCATATTTGCCGCGCGTGCCGATGCGGGTGTACAGCTTCATGTCGGTCTTCTCGAAGGCCAGCGAACCCTCAACAGGGGTATTTACCCACCACACCCTCTCCGTGCCGACAATCGCGGTGTTGGCCTGATTGAAATCCTTGTCCGCGCCGGGGCCGGAGGGGTTGGAATTGGAATAGCCCCCGCCCGCATACTGGATGCCCACCGGGTGATCATTGGTCAAATCCTTGGTCAAATTGGTGATAACGCCAGGTTGCGCGATCCTGCCGCCGACCGGGGCCGCTTGGCCGCTCCAGATGCCGCCCCTGAAGCCGGGCACAACCCGCCCGGAACCCGGCTCGTTGAGCAGCGAGTCCATCGCCTGGGTGCCGTCATGGCAGGAAAGACACGCGAGAGATACAGAACCCACCTGCTCTACATGGGCATCGAGCGTGGTGGTGCCCATCTGGTCATAGGTCTGAAACCCATTGGGATCAAGATTGCGGTTCCAGAGGGGAACGGCAGCGGCCTCATTGCCGCCATGGGGGGTATGGCAGAACACGCAAATCTCCCGCGTGCCGCTAAATTGGCTGGCCGCGTTCACGCCCGTGCTGCCGAGATTGTGCTTGGTGTTAAAAATGCCGGCCAACGCGCCACCCGCAGCCAAAAAAATCGAGCCACAGACAATAAGCAGCACTGCACCGGCAACGAGCCCTCTCCCACGCAACGAATGTTCTTGGTGATTTATTTTCAATTATGCCACCCTCGTTGTCTTTAGCTTTCTAACATAGGGGGTTTTACGCTGTCAATGAAATGACGAAACGGAGGCGGACAACAGGATAAAACAAAGAAAAACCATGCAAAACGAAGGGGCACATTAGATTCCCCCGCCAGTTTGCCTTTCGCCAAAAAAGGAGCAAAAAAACGGGCGTCCGAAGACGCCCGCTCAGCTCTACAACGATACGTCACGAACTACTTGGATGAGAACTTGTAATTGACGCCAACAGACAAGGCAGACACGCCCTTGTCATTGTAACCGGCGGTGACCAACTGACCATTCCACAAGCCATAGGCGCCACTCTTGTCATTATTCACCATCGTGTAGAGGGCATAAACTTCGGCGGTCTTGCTCATCGCATAAGCAGCGCCCAGCGAATATTGCATCGCGCCTGTGTTCGACAGGCTACCCATATCCCCCGCGCCGGCCACCGCCGCCTTGAAAGTGGTATAGCCCATTTTGTGGGCTCCATTCACATACCAGGCCTTACGGTCGCCATTAGCACCGCCCTTGTCAGCCCGCTCCCAAACACCGCCCACCGTCGTACCCTGCCCGAAATCCCACGACCCACCCAGCCGGGTTGCCCTGGCGTCATTGGTGCCGGTGTAATTGCCCTGCGACTCAAAACCCATCGCCAGATAGAGCGGGCCATTACCGTAGGTCGCGTTCACGCTGGACACACTCTTATCACCATCGCTTTTGATCCGAGGCAGATCATCATTTTTATCGCTCGGCGAGTAGGCTCCTGACAGCTTGAAGCCTTGCATCTCGGGCGAGGTGTAAACAATGATATTGTTGCTGCGTTTATCGAACACCAGCGTCCCACCGATGTTACCGATTATCGCGTTGTAATCGGCGCGGGTATCGGAGAATATATCGATGCGCTGGGTCGCCAGACGGAAAGGCGTCTCGATTTTACCGACCTGCGCAGTACCAAAACCGCCCGTCAGGCCAAGGAAGGTATTGCGGGGGCTGGTGGCAAACCCACCCGTGTCGAAATCCACACGCTGCTCGATCTGCCATATCGCCTTCAGCCCCTTACCCAGATCCTCGTCACCCTTGAAGCCGATGCGCGAGACATTATTTGTTACCGAAAGTGCGCTCTTGTCAGGATTGGCAAGACCACTACCCGCGTGAGGGGCAAGCCCTGTGTCGTCGTTATTAACATAATCTGCAGACATCCGCGCCTGACCATAAACCTCGACCCCGGCCTGGGTGACCAATGGCATAGCCAGCACACCGGCAACTGCCAAGGTCATTAGTCTCTTCTGCATGTATTGCCCCTCTCAACTGTAATTAACAAGATACCCATCAACCACCCCGGCACTCCCGAGGACGACATAACCACCCCTGCCTTATGCGCAATCAAGACACTTGTGCCCTTTAGGGTAGAAGCACCTTGCATCCTGCCATACGACTCCTTGTTCGCAAGGTTTCACGAAAACTTAATATATCGCAAAAACAAGACACTACCGAAAGGTGTCCGTCACAACAGCAAAAAAATGTAGGTTGGGTCAAGGAGCGCAAGCTCCGGACCCAACGAATTGCAGGGCAATGTTGGGTCCGCTTCGCTTGACCCAACCTACGTCTACTCCCGTAGTGTAGGGTACGGCGCACCCTACAAAAAACGCAAAAAAAACGGGCGCCTGATAGAGGCGCCCGTCGAATTTTACTGCTCTTGTCACACAAGGCACGCAGCGAACTGTGGTGCGGCGGGAGCCTCCCCCGCCGTGCTCACATCACTCGCCGCTTGCCATGCGCGACCCGTCACTGATTTACTTGGACGAGAACGCGTGCTTGATGCCCAGCGAGAAGGACGATACAGACTTGTCAGGGTAGCCCGCAATGCTCTCAAGGCCATAGGAGCCAGCCTTGTCGTTGCTGACCTGGGTGTATAGGGCATAAGCCTCCGTGGTCTTGGACAGCTCGTAGCCCGCGCCAACTGAGAACTGCTGCGCGCCGGTGTCGTTCAGGCCGGCGCCACTCCACTTGTCTGCGGAGCCGTAGGCCGCCTTGACGTTAAAGGCATCCATCTTGTGCATACCGCTCAGGTACCAGGCGTTACGGTCACCCTTGGTGCCACCCAGATCCATGTTCTCGAACAGCGCGCCGACCGAGGTGCCCTGACCGAAATTCCAGCCGCCGCCGAGCTTCCAGGACTTGGTATCGGGTGTGCCAGTGCCGCCGCCCAGCCCAGTCTTGCTCAGGGACTCATAGGCTGCCGCCAGGTACAACGGACCGTTGTCGTAGGTACCGCTCAAGCTGTAGGCGTCCTTCTTGCCATCGGCCTTGGTGCGCGGCAGGTTGTCGCCACCATCAGCCTGGTTGGTGATATAGGCCAGCGAACCCTGAAAGCCGTTCATGCTCGGCGTAACATAGGCCAACGCATTGCTGGCACGCAGGTTGCCAACGTTGGTGTCTTTGTCTGTGAACGTGCCAGTAGCGGGATAGCCAGCGCTACCGACAATGGCGTTATAGTCCGCCTTGGTGTCCTTGAACACATCCAAGCGCTCTGTGGAGGTACGGTAAGGGGTGCTCAGCTTACCGGCCAACACGGTGCCGAAGTTGCCGCCCAAGCCGAGGAAGGTGTCACGCGCTGTAGTTGCAAATTCACCCGTATCAAACTTCACACCCTGCTCGATCTGCCACAGCCCCTTCAGACCGTTGCCCAGATCCTCGCTGCCCTTGAAACCGATGCGGGACTTATTGCTGGAGAGTGCGAGGGCGCTCTTGTCATTCGGGGTAACATCGTCGTTGTTGCTGTAATCGACCGACATACGCGCCTGACCATAGACTTCGACGCCAGCCTGTGCGGCCAACGGAGCGGCCAATACACCGGCAACGGCTAAAGCAATCAGTTTCTTTTGCATTTGTAAATTCTCCCTTGAGAGTAGGTTTGGAAGGTCACTTTGACGGTGACACGGTTTGGACTGTAATGAGGCTTTAGCAGGAATGCAACAACTATTTTAAAAAAAGCAACAGGCGGGGAAGTTGTGTTGTAAATATGACACACAGGATGCAGGCCGATCGAAACACAGCGAATCCCATGGATTTATATTTGCCCCACCCAAGCCGGGTAGGGTGGGCACGTTTTTTTGTGCCCACGCGGGTAGATGTGCAATGAATGGCGGACATAACAACGGTCGAAATGTTCGAATGGAAATAAATTGATAATGGAACGTTGTCACGTCATTGAGGGGATTGCGCGTGGGCACTCAAACCGTGCCCACCCTACCCGGACTGAAGGGCAGCGCGCAGCACACCGTGAAGGTGGCAATACCCCCCCGGGGGGGGGCACAAGCAAATTTGGTTGCATTTT
>CAMTYI010000001.1:0-9639 GCA_947085925.1 uncultured Gammaproteobacteria bacterium | reverse complement strand
GATGGATGCCTTGGGCGATGTAGTCATTAAGCAAGGCGCGGATGCTATCGCGGCTGGAGGCGACGCAGGACAGATGCGGCGCGGCGTCGATGCCCGTGTTACGCTGGATCTCCGTGACGGTGTCAAAGGTGTGGTCGCGTGTGCTGCCACCCGCGCCGAAGGTGACGGAAAAATAGAGCGGTTTTAATTGCGCCAGCGTGTTCCGCACGGCGCGCAGTTTAATCGCGCCCTCGGGGGTTTTGGGCGGGAAAAATTCAAAACTGAAAGTCCGTGGGTATGTATTTTGGGAGTCCATGATAGCCAATCAAAAAATCAAATGTAGGGTGGGTTAGGCGCTTTTCGCGCCGTAACCCGCCAGATGTCGCGTAGCGACTCCTCTCATACAAATATCAATACCGGTAATGCTCAGGCTTGTAAGGCCCCTCGGACGGCACGCTGATGTAGGCGGCCTGCTCGGGCGTGAGCTGGGTCAATTCCGCGCCGATCTTCTTGAGGTGCAGGCGCGCGACGCGTTCATCCAGGTGTTTGGGCAGTACGTACACCTGATTTTCGTATTTTTCCCCATGCACGAACAGCTCGATCTGGGCCAGCACCTGATTGGTGAACGAGTTGGACATCACGAAACTCGGGTGGCCCGTGCCGCAGCCCAGGTTGACCAGACGGCCTTCGGCAAGCATGATGATGCGGCGACCGTTGGGGAGGATGATGTGATCCACCTGGGGCTTGATGTTATCCCACTCATAACGGCGCATGGCGGCGACGTCGATCTCGGAGTCGAAGTGGCCGATGTTGCACACGATGGTGTTGTTCTTCATGCGCACCATGTGGTCGTGGGTGATGACGCTGAGGTTGCCGGTGGCGGTTACGACGATATCCACTTTGTCGCAGACATCGTCAGTGGTGACCACGCGGTAGCCTTCCATTGCCGCCTGCAGGGCGCAGATCGGATCAATCTCGGTAACCCATACTGTGGCGCCCAGGCCGCGCAATGACTGCGCACAGCCCTTGCCCACGTCGCCATAACCGCACACCAGCGCGATCTTGCCCGCGATCATTACATCGGTGGCGCGCTTGATGCCGTCCACCAGTGATTCGCGGCAGCCGTACAGGTTGTCGAACTTGGATTTGGTGACGGAGTCGTTGACGTTGATGGCGGGGAAGGGCAGGCGTCCTTCTTTCTGCATCTGATACAGGCGATGCACGCCAGTGGTGGTTTCCTCTGTGACGCCCTGGATGCCCGCCAGCCGCTTGGAATACCAGCCCGGCGAGGTTTCGAGGCGCTGCTTGATAGCTGCGAATAATGAGCGTTCTTCGTCATTCGTAGGATCGGCAATGACCGAGGCGTCCTTTTCGGCTTTTGCGCCGAGGATCATCAGCAAGGTGGCATCCCCGCCATCATCCAGAATCATGTTAGGCCCGGTGTCGCCTGCCCATTCGAAAATGCGGTGAGAGTAATCCCAGTATTCGTCCAGTGTTTCGCCCTTGTAGGCGAAGACCGGGATGCCGTTCGCCGCGATGGCGGCAGCGGCGTGGTCCTGGGTTGAGAAGATGTTGCAGGAGGCCCAGCGTACTTCCGCGCCCAGCGCCGTCAGCGTTTCGATCAACACGGCGGTCTGGATAGTCATGTGCAGCGAGCCGGTGATGCGTGCGCCCTTGAGCGGCTGCTGCGTGGCGTATTCTTCGCGGGTGGACATCAGGCCGGGCATTTCGGTCTCGGCGATGGTGATTTCCTTGCGTCCCCAACTGGCGAGCGAGAGATCCGCGACTTTGTAATCGGTGAAGCCTGGTTTTAGTGCTGCGTTCATTGTCATTACTCCATACTATGAACGAGCGCCGTTTGTAACATGATGACTTTGCTCCGAGCCTGGCAGGATTATCCTGTCGCAACGCTCCTCGAAGAAAGCTACTAGCCGCCGTGTGTGCGGCGGCACCTGGAAAATTTGTATTTTAGAGTATGTGCATGTCCCTTGAGGCTGGGGCGTATATGCAGCATTGTACGGCAGAGCACAGGTTTTCGCAAAAACGCGGGGGGAAGATTTAGGGGAGTGGGGCCTGTTGGGTAACAATTGTGGGGGGTTGAGCTGCGTTTGTAAACTTGCCAACGCACCGAACAGCCGACCCCAAGAGGATGGATTCAAGTAATTCAGCATCTGTTTTTTGTAGAATGCCGCAGCCTTCTTGCTTGTGCCGTATATTTCCTGTAACGCGTGCTCAGCATTGGAGACTGGAATAATTATGGATATTTCCTTTTTTATTCAATATGTTATCGATTTACGGTGTGTCTGTGTTAATTTTTTCATTGTCCATCACAAGGTTGAAACCACCGGTTTTAGCTCGAGTGCTTCTGTAACACTTTGGGTTCGCCTCAAAGGTTTTCGAGCGGTGCTTTTAAAGCCGGGCGCAGCGGACTTTTAGTCCGCTGCGCCCGGTGCCAGAACCCACCGGCTAAAGCCGGTGGTTGTTCAGTGTGCTCCCGTATGGCGCTTTATTATTTCTCGATGCCGGGCAACGCGGTGCTGAAGAGGTTGGAACTGACGCGATTCCGGCCGCTGGTGACCACGGTAACACCGTAAGTGGCGGCAGTAAGGCCACGCGGCAAATTGACCACAACCTCGCGTTCCGAAAAACGCTTCACGTCCAATGCCTGGTCGGCCAATATAACGCTGGGTGATGTCGCACCGAAGTTGCGGCCGGTAATGATGAGGGCTTTTTCCGGCACGTCCACTGCGGTCTTCACGATCATGGGTGGCGGCGGCACGGGTGTTCCGCGTCCACCGGCCGTGGCAATGCCACACGAAACGAGTCCGGCGGCGAGAAGGATGATTTTGATGGTTGCTTTATGCACGTTGTTTTCCTGATTGATATTTTTAAAAGGGTGACATTAAGCAAGTAACCTGGATGCGGTGCAGCGAAACCCGGGGAATAACCGCCATAATTTCAGCGCCCAGTCCAACGGTCGCGTTCATCTGACATCGTTGGCACAGTGATCCCGGATTTCATTCCATCCGGGCTTGCTATGTTTTTCCATATTTTGAAAAAAGCCATCCATGGCTGAGTCTCCCTGGAGGGGGATTGTGGTGCAAAACAACATTCCATTGGTTTGTCCATGAATTATTTGCCCTGGGGGTGCAAACAATCATTAGGACGGGGTCACTGTAACCGATAGAAATTACAGATAGCTTACAAATGGGCGGTATTATTACCGTTGCAGTGAAAAGAATAGTGTGGTGATTTCAGCGTAGGCTGAAAAGTTGCTCCTGATCGCTCACATGCATCCATGCACTTGCGGCACCTTCCCGCGAACTCTCCGATCGCGCCAAAACAAGCCTCACAGCCATTGTCAGCTATGTTGGCTGTTAGGGGCTGCCTCACTCGCAGAGGTGTTCACAATACGCTCATCAACAAGTGACACAATCCCATCGACGAAAACCGGGCCAGTGACTCGTGCAATGCGAAGGGGTTAGCTACAAGAGATGGCGCTTATCCTCAGCCCATCATCCTCCGCTGCCAGTACGATAAGAACAACGGTCGTGCTTACCTGTCACCGTGATCCTGGTTTTTATTTCATCTGCGCTTTCTCGATTTCCTGTATTACTGTCTCCAGTAGTTGGTCGTCGCGGATGATTGCCCGGAACCGATCATAATATGCCGGCCGCAGGGTCTCATGCGACTGTCCGGGTGATGGCTTACGACAATACTCTTCGAGACATCGGCGCAGCTCAGCGGCATCTATCTCCGCCTTGCGCAGTGCCTCTTGGATGCTCTTCTGTTTAAGCAGGCAGTTGATTAGACGGCAGAAGCGATCATTACCTGCATTCGGGTCGTCCTTGGATGAGGGTGGAGGGTTGTCACCCCCTTTCCACACGGCACCGGTCAAGGTCTGCTCCCGCGTGAAACGGCGGCCACGCAGCGTGCGGCCCTCGGCAACGATGCGAAAACGATAAATACCTGCGAATACGGCGGTTACCTTGGCCTCGAAAACACCCGGTTCGACCTCCATCATGGTGAGCGTCGTCTCGGTGTTATCTGGCCGTGTCGCTTCGGCGCGGCAGGTTGCGCGCGCGGCTGCAGGCACACCGTACTCTGTCAATAGCGCCCTGATGGTCATGCTCGCGCCAGGTTCATTGCTTGTTTGCGTGAGCAGTGCCCGCATGCGTAGATTCGAGTAGGCATGCACGTTGAAGTTGTAACGTAGGCCATGTGCGATAGTTTGCTCATGCAGTGCGGGAGAATTATCGAGCGATGCCAGGTAGCGTTTGTAGATTTTCTCATCGACTTTAAGTCGGGCAAACCAACGCCCGGCGTGGGCATTGTTCGAGCCGAGATGAATAGGCAGACTGACGCGATAGAGTGATACCTGACTACCCACCTCGAACGTGGCTTCGGGATGGGCTCCGGCCACGGCAGGATCAATAATATCGCCATCGGGTGTCTCCAGCACATAGCGGATAGCCTGGGGGGCGGAGGTCAACAGGATACCCTTTGCCGTAATATCGGCCTCATTCAACCAGAAGGGAATGCGATGCTCTTGTCCGGGCTTTATAAAGCCTTCCGGGTCGAGCACGATCTCGTTATTGGTCACCCCGGCGAAGATTTGCTGGTAGTATTTTGCCAGACGGTAGGTGGCGTCCGGAGTCAGATCGCCGGTCATTTGCATGTAACCGTTGTTGCCGTTACACAAGGCCTGAAGCGCAGTGGCATTCAGCACTTCAGCCCGTCCGAGTCCGATGGCAAAGACGCGTCCGTTGAGTGAGGTGATGAGGTCGGCGACGTCTGAGATATAACGGCGCGTGTATTCCCCGTGATTTTCTTGGCCGTCCGTGAGTACCACCATGGCCTTCACGTCGTAGCCAGCGACGGGATCGAGAATACTGTGCGCGAGCGCGATACCCTCGCCGATGGAGGTCCACCCGTTAGCGTTAGGCGCATAGCCGTTAATGGCGCCATTAATGGTGATTTTACCCACGCCAGCAGCGGGTGTCATACCGATGCCTGGATGGGCGTCATGGTCGAAGCTGCACACCGCCATGGCATTTTCGTCTTCGAGTACCACAACCGCCGTCGGCGCAGAGAACTTGAGCACCTCCGCACGTGTGATGCCGGGCGCGATACCGGAGTCAAAATTCATGCTATTGGATTGATCCAGTACCATGACAACCGCCGCTGTCGGTCGGCGGATCGTATTGGCGCTGAGATCAACGATGAACTCAGTGCCGGTCTCATCACAGCGAATGGTGACGGTGCCTGCGGCGATGTCTCCATCGCTGGTTCCCTTGTAGGTGAACCACACGCGCCCCTTATGATCCACCTCCGGATCGGCGGTTACCGGAGACGCCAGCACGGCGAACACCGTGGCGGCGGGGCCAGAGGTGACGGTTGGCCCACTCACTACACTGAAGTGCACCGGCTCACAGGCGTCGACGCTAAACAGAGCGGCGCCTAAACGCGTCTCACCCTCTGGCACCTCGATGAAGTTGACAGCGGGTGTATCCAGTGACACTTCGGGTATGTCTTCCAGGAAGCCGGGCGGGTAGCTGTACAGGTTGATGCTGCGGTGATCAAGAACATCGGCAGGCGTGGTGCTTACCGAACTCATGGGGTCGTTGAGGTCGAAGCCCGCGCCACTGGAGACAAACGCCGCTCCGGGATTGAGCAGTTGCCATTGCGCCCACAGCATGTCTAACCAGCAGTGATGCAGGTAGAAGACGGGATCGCCGGGTGAAGCAAGGCTCGCCATCACACCGCTGACCCAGTTGTGCGGAGAGTTATGCAGAGCGCTTTCCACATCAGGCCAGAATGTATTGTAGGTGGTGAGGTTGAGCGAATCCTGGACACGCTGAGGTGTCGGCAACGTGGCGGCGCCGAGGGCGCGACCCAACCCCCAAGCAGCATCAAATTGCCCGAGAAAGGCGTTGTCCCAGAGCGGATCCGACGGACTCGTATCCACTGTTGAGTTCCAGTAGGGGATGGTGACATCGGGGTGGTAAGTTCGCAGAGCATCCTCGAAGCGGCGCAGAAAATCACGGTGCCACGGCAGGAAGTGCGAGGTTCCATGAATCCCTTGGTGGAAAAATGCCGAGTGTTCATTGGCGAGTTGATCGACCACGCCGATTGCCTTGACATGATAGAGGGCTTGAACATAACGGTCGCGTTCTGTGGTCGTAAGGTCGCGGTAGTTTTTGCGGCAGCTCATACTATCTCCTCCCCTTGTGAGTATTGCAGTCGTGTCGGATCTGTTCGACCTTGTTGCGGTAATCGACGTATCTACGCGCGAGTTCCATAAGACTATCGGTATGGTCGTAGGCGTAGTCATGCAGGAAATACATGCCGTTATGCATGTGTCCATAACGAATGGGCACGTTATCGATGAACAGCTTGGTATTGCCGTCACCTTTACGCAATTCTATGTGATGTCCTTCGTGTTTTTGGTTGTCGGATTTCATATGCAAACTCCTCTGGTTAGCCCTTTATTTTTCGCGTCCATGTGACTACAGGCCATAGCCCGTTCAATAATTCCGGTTGTTCCACTGATCATGCAGACCAACAGTGCTGCGAAAGAAGTCGACTAGTGTAGAGTCCCGAAAATGTTGCCCAGACTGGCCAAAACGCCATTGCTGCGATATTCCGGATACGCCATTTTTTTGAAAAAAGCCCTCCATGGCTGAGCTTCCCTGGAGGGTGCAAACAATCGTGGGACGAGGCGAATGTAACCGACAAGAACTAACAGATAGCTTACAAATGAACGGAAATATTACCGTTGCAATGCGAGAAATAATGTGAATTTTTCAGTGTGGGGTTGTGTGCCGTACAGGGTGGCAAGGAGTTTTTGGCACCGCCGGTACACGGCTTGCGTTTGGGTATATTGCTCCATCTCCTCGTGTTTAGCTTCTCGCTAAAGCGGAGTATTGCTGTGAGAAATACCCCCGAATGGCTGGCGCTTCAGCAGGCGTATGCGGTCTGCCGGGTGCAGGAAGATGCTTTGCGTGACGCGATTGATGATCTTGAACAGCGTAAGCTGGGTGTCGCTGATCTGGGTGCTTTGGGTTAGGCAAGGGTTTCAATACTGTTCGTTTAAACTGTTCGTGCTCACCCAGTGCGAAAAAGTGTCGGGTTACGCTGTACTGCCCGACCTGTGGGCTTCTTTCAGTGATCACCGTGGAGGTGACAATGAGGGTGCGCCCTTTAGAGGTATGACGCACCCCGCACCGCAATCAAACCCCCGCAGCCGCCTGCAAGGCCGCAGCCTTGTCGGTGCGTTCCCAGGTCAGCGCGGCTTCGGTGCGTCCGAAGTGACCATAGGCGGCGGTCTGTGTGTAGATCGGGCGCAGCAGATCGAGCATTTTGATGATGCCTTTGGGGCGCAGGTCGAAATGCTCGCGTACCAGTTTGGTGATCTTCTCATCGGAAATCTTGCCGGTGCCGAAGGTGTCTACCGTGATGGAGGTCGGCTCGGCGACACCGATGGCGTAGGAGATTTGGATCTCGCAACGCTCGGCCAAACCGGCGGCGACGATGTTCTTGGCGACATAGCGGCCCGCATAGGCGCCGGAACGATCAACCTTGGTGGGATCCTTGCCCGAGAAGCAGCCGCCGCCGTGACGGCCCATGCCGCCGTAGCTGTCCACGATGATTTTGCGCCCGGTCAGGCCGCAATCGCCGACAGGTCCGCCGATCACGAAGCGCCCGGTGGGGTTGATGAAGTAGCGGGTGTTCTTGTCCAGCCACTCGGCGGGCAGCACTGGTTTGATAATCTCTTCCATCACGGCCTCTGTGAGGTCGCTGTGTTTGATGTCCGGCGAGTGCTGGGTGGACAGCACCACGGCGTCGATGCCCACTGGCTTGTGGTTTTCATAACGGAACGTCACCTGGCTCTTGGCATCCGGGCGTAGCCAGTGCAGCACGCCATTCTTGCGCATCTGCGCCTGACGCTGTACGAGGCGATGTGCGTAGGTGATGGGGGCGGGCATCAACACGTCAGTTTCATTGCTTGCGTAGCCAAACATTAGGCCTTGGTCGCCCGCGCCCTGTTCGTGTTCATCCGTTTCATCCACGCCCTGGGCGATATCCACCGACTGTTTACCAATGGCCGTGAGCACTGCGCACGATTCCCAGTCGAAGCCCATGGCGGGGTTGTCGTAGCCGATGTTCTTGATGGTCTGGCGCACCACATTTTCCATGTCCACCCAGGCGGACGTGGTGATTTCCCCGGCGATCATCACCATGCCGGTCTTCACCAGCGTTTCGCAGGCCACGCGCGCGGCGCGATCCTGGGTGAGGATGGCGTCCAAAATAGCGTCTGATACCTGATCCGCGACTTTGTCGGGATGGCCTTCGGAGACCGATTCAGACGTGAACAAATAGTTATTGTTTGACATGCGTGGCCGTTCCTCTCAAGTAGGCTAAAATATCCGGTATAGTGTAACTTGAGCTTGGCCGACTAACAATGTGCTTGTATGCGCAAAGCGGCAGATTATCCCTGTAAACGTGGAGGAATTTCTTCGATGGTACGTCTCGAAACCCCAGTATGTGATTTTAACCAGCCTGCGATTGATTTTGCGCTGCCGGGCATTGATGGCAAAATTTGGACGCTTTCAGAGTGCGCGGGCGAGAAGGGGCTGCTGGTGATGTTTATCTGCAACCACTGCCCTTACGTCAAGGCCGTGATGGAACGTATTGTGCGCGATACCCGGGAGTTGCTGGATTACGGGGTCAAAAGTGTCGCAATCATGTCCAACGACGCCACGGAATATCCCGAGGATTCGTTCGAGAATATGCAAAAGGTCGCGAGCGATTACGGTTTTTCGTTTCCCTATCTGGTGGACGAAACCCAGGAAATCGCCAAGGCCTATGGGGCGGTCTGCACGCCGGATTTTTTTGGCTATAACGCCGGCCTCAAGCTCCAGTACCGTGGCCGTCTCGACGCCAGCCGCAAAGAGACAGCCCCCGAAGCCCCGCGTGACCTGTTTGAGGCCATGAAGCAGGTGGCACTCACCGGCCAAGGCCCGCGCGAGCAGATTCCCAGCATGGGGTGTTCGATCAAGTGGAAAACGGAGGCGTAAGCGCTTAATGGCTATACGTTCTTACCAGAATGTTCACCCAGCCATTGCTACGGGTGCGTTTGTGGATGATGCCGCGCTGGTTGTCGGCGATGTCACCATCGGTGAAGATGCGTCACTGTGGCCAATGGTGGTGGCGCGCGGCGATGTACACTGTATCGTGATCGGCGCGCTCAGCAATATTCAGGATGGCTCTGTGCTGCATGTCACTCAGCCCAACCGCTTTACACCGGGCGGACATCCGACCATCATCGGCAACGATGTCACGGTTGGTCACCGCGTTATTCTGCACGGCTGCACAGTCGAGGATTTCGCACTGATCGGCATGGGCTCGACGGTGCTGGACGGTGCCATCATCCGTTCGCGGGTGCTGCTGGGCGCAGGTAGCCTGGTGCCGCCCGGCAAGGAGCTGGACAGTGGCTATCTGTGGCTGGGCAGCCCGGCGAAAAACGTGCGTCCGCTCACGGAGGACGAACTGGCCTATTTCGAATACTCGGCAGCGCATTATGTGGCGCTTAAAAACCGGCACCAGCAGGGCTAACCTTCAGGACTCAGAATGTTTCCTGAGACTCTTCCTCTTGCG